>NZ_DASTAT010000099.1 GCF_035712445.1 Oligoflexus sp.
ATCGCGTTCAACTACTTCCAACGTCAGATCAAAGTTATCGCAACTGATGCGCAAGCCATGGTGAGCACCCTGGTTGCAGGTCTGGGCGACGACTTCAACCCCAAAGGCAAATAATTTTTGTTGTAAGCCTGAAAGGAAAAAGACATGGCCGGTGGAGCATTGGATAACAACGATGAAGAGATCTCGGGTATCAACGTCACCCCGTTGGTTGACATCATGCTCGTACTGCTCATCATCTTCATGGTGACAGCGACCTTTATCGCGAACAAAGCAATCGAACTGAAACTGCCCGAAGCGGATTCGGCTCAGACCCAAAAGCCTGACGAAAAAACCATGACCTTTGCGATCGACAAAGATGGCAAGCTCTGGCTCGACGACAAGCAAGTCGGTTTCGATGAGGTGGGTCCTGCGATCCGCGCCGAACGTGATAAGAAACCAGGAGTGAACCTGGCTGCCAGCATCAGTGCTGATGCCAAGACTCCTTATGAAGTTGTGGTGAAGCTCATAGATATCGTTCGCAAGAATGAGATCATCGACTTTGCGATCACGACCGATCCAGCCTCGACGCCAGCTCCTGGCAGCGAAGGCGCGGCCCCTGCTCCCGCAGCGCCGTAAAGTTTAGACTTTGCAGAGCCTGTCAGGTATTGTCGTCCATGATGACATTATTTGGCAGGCTCTTTTTATTTTGGCTTGTGAGGCCCTTCTTTCATGCCCGCACTGAACCCTCCTTCGCGCCAGAAACGGCAACTGATTACCTGGAACGAACTTAAGATTTCCACTCCGATCCTGGCTTCGGTCTTCCTGCTCGGAACCTTCATCGAGCCCTTTATCGGTCACGTGGCGGTCGGCATTTTCTTCATGATCGCGATCGCGGTATCAGGACTTTTCTTTGCCCGCATCACCATCTTCAGCCTCGCTTCGCTTCTGATCCTGATCTACTACTACTGGCTCTTTCCCCCGGATGAACCCAAAGACGTTCCGACTGTGGTCGCGCTTTTCATCGCGGCCGTGAGTATCGGTGGGCTTGTCAATCAACTAAAGAACCAGGCGAATGCCCTGCATCTGCGTGAACAGGCCACCCAGCTTCTCTATACGCTGGCCCGTGAACTGGCCCAGGCTCAATCGCGGGATGATGTCGCTCAGATTTCCTGTACGTCGATGAGCAGCCTCTTTGAACAGAACGTGGCGCTGGCCTTCATCTCCTTCAATGAATCCGCGCCTGCCTCACTGGAATGGCATCCTGCGAGTCAATTCCAGGCCCAGGCCACGGAAACTCAGGAGCTGCTGGAGACCTTCCAGGATGAAAAGTCGACCCGGGATTTCGCGCTTTATAAAACCCACTCGGGACGGGTGTACTTGCCCTTGATTGGCCGGGATGGTCTGGTCGGTATTCTTCTCGTGGCAAATTCGAACCTTCTGGAAAAAAGCGAGGATAAGCAGCGCCACGCCGCCATGTCAGCCCACCAAATTGCTGTGGCCATCGAGCGGGAAAATTTTCAGGCCCGGTCCCGCACGGTCGAGGTTATGGAGCGCACTCAGAAGCTTTATAAGACCCTGCTCAATTCCGTGTCGCACGAACTGAAAACGCCCCTGGTGGCCATCACAGGCTCGTCCAGTGCCCTGATGGATGACACCACCAGTCGCGATCCCCAACTGGTCCAGAATCTGGCCGCAGAAATCCTGACCGCCTCCAAACGCCTGCGCAGTGTGGTCGAGAATCTGCTCGACATGTCCCGGATTGACTCAGGCATGCTCAAGCCACGCCGTGAGTACTGCGATGTCCGGGATCTTTTGGCCGTGGTCGTTCAGCGCCTGGAACTGGAGGGCTATCCCCAGTCGATTCGGCTCGACTTTCAAAAAGACATTCCCGAGATCTGGGTTGATCCTGTTCTGGTGGACCAGGCCCTGGCCAATATCATCCACAATGCCCGGGTTTACACGCCAAAAGGCACATTCATCGAAATCTCTGTACGAGCCTCTCAAGATTGTGCCTATATTTCCGTTCGGGATCATGGACCGGGCCTCGCAGAACCAGGCAAAGTCTTCGAGAAGTTCTACCGTGGTTCGCCTCAAAATCCAGGCGGTCTGGGACTCGGCCTTTCGATTGCCCAGGGCTTTATTGAAGCCCAGGGCGGGCATATAGAAGCCGCGAACCATCCCGAGGGAGGCGCGATGTTCACCATCACCCTTCCCTGTCATCAACAGGCGCTCCCCTCTTAATAAGGGATGTCCATAAACGGAGAGAGTATGAATCAGAGCAAAAAGCAGCACCTGCTCGTTATCGACGACGAAAATCAGATCCGGCGATTCATTCGCCTGGCGCTGGCACCGCACGGCTACGAAGTGCATGAAGCCAGGACCGGGGAAGAGGGCATTCAGATGGCTATTCAACAAAGCCCGGATGGCATTATCCTCGACCTCGGCCTGCCCGATATGGATGGCATCCGGGTTCTGCACCAGCTGCGCGAGTGGTATCAGGGACCGATCATTATACTCTCTGTGCGTGATGACGAGGAAAGCATCGTGAATGCTTTGGATTCGGGAGCGCATGATTATATTCGCAAGCCCTTCATGCTCGGGGAACTCCTGGCCCGTCTGCGGCTGGCCATGCGCAGCCATCAGGTGGGTCTGGCAACGCCGGTCTATAGTTCGGGCGGTCTGGTGGTTGACCTTGCGACGCGAAAAGTCACGCTGGATGGAAAGGAAATTCGTCTGACTGTGACCGAGTATGAGCTTTTGAAATGTCTCATCAAACACCGGGGCAAGGTGCTGACTCATAACCAGATCCTGACCGAAGTATGGGGCCCCAAATCGGTCGAGCACATTCAGTATCTGCGCGTCTACATCGGTCATCTGCGGCAGAAACTCGAAACAGACGCCAACAAACCCAAGCTCATCATCACCGAGCCCGGCGTGGGGTACCGTATGCAGAATCTGGAATCCCCGACCTCGGAAACACCGGAACCTGTGAGCTCAGAAGCCTGATCAATTGAATCCGTAAAGATAGGGCGCCTTGCTTCCACGCCTGTCCACGATCACCCAGTAAAGATGGTCCGACAGCGTGGGAATGTGCAGGACAAAGATCCAGTTGTCCTGGGTACTCTCACCCTGTTCGGGGGGATAGTCCTGGCCTTTGATGATCCCACCCAAATGTAGAGCCAGAGACGTGCCGGGATTTTGCATCTGCTCCCGCAAAAACTGTCGCGCGGCTGTTTCCTGATCCCGGGTTAAGCTGTCGCTGAGTCTTTCCCCTTGCGTGGATGCCCAGCCGTGCGCTGCGATCGTAAGGGGCGCTTCGATTGCATCGAAGTTATCAAAGATCACAGCCATGGCCAGCTGAGTGGCCTGGGAAACGCTTACCTTATCGGCCTTCCCATTTTTCATCTGCTTTTCAAGAGCCTCGGCATTGGCGAGCAGGTGCAGCCCTGGAAAACCAAAATCATCCTGAATAATGCGATCGGCTCGAGCGATCTCGGCCACAGCTGATTCAGAAACGGACGAGCTTGAAGACGGCACAGGTTCTCCTCGACATAAAAGCGGCACGGTAGCCCCAAAACTGCCACGCACGGCATCCAGCATGGCATAAGCTCGGAAGCTGCTCGCGGTTTCAGGGACTGCAGCTGGCAGAAGCATATAGCCCTGTTCCAAAGCAGGGATGGGATCCAGGCTGAACTGCTGAAAGTCCTGATAGCGGACGGGTTCATAGTCCTGATTGGCGACGACACCCTTGCCGGAACCTTTGGCCGACGCCCAGCACGAGGCGCCTGCGACACAATCAACCGCCAGCTGCAGCGTATAGTTGAGCCGGGTATGACCGTAGCCAAGCGACTCCCAAACACCCTGGGCTTTCACAGTTACGTCACGGCCAAAGCTTTGAAATCCCTGCGGAGAGCCGCAGTTTATCGAGTAAGCCCGCGCATTCGCGATGGGGGTCAGGCCCAAGGCCGCAAGCATGATCAATGGTTTCAACAAAGCGGATCTCCACGAAAGAATAAACACCCTTCGCTTCTATAGCTTTTCAGCGTCAAGCGAAACTGACTTTTTTAGGCCGCCAGCTGTCCAATAATTCGAGAGTATTGGCAAAATTCCAGTGACATGAGCAGCCGACACGGATTGAGTGTTCGGCCCCAGCAGCAAAAGTAAGAATACACCCCTTAATCCGCTGCAACGCGAGCCGAAACGTTGGGGTGGACTTGGACCTGAAGACAAGGCGAACCATGAAGGCAAACAAAGTCTGGACCAAACCTCTTCTTCTCCGCTGGAGTCAAAACCTCTGGAGCCGGGTCCACCAGTGGAGCCAAAGGAGCGGCTGGCCCCTGGAAGCTGTGGTGCTTCGTCTTCTGATGCTACCCTTCCTGCCGCTTTATATGCTGCGTCTGGGCGCAGGCCAGGGCTTCGTCACGTTCTATCGCTTTTTATGCGGCGAAGGCGGGTTCCCCGTCTACCGTTCCGAGCGTGATACCGGAACCATGGTGCGCGCGGACAGCACCGACCCTTGGGTCTTTCAGCAGGTCTTCATTCAGCAGGATTACAGGGCCCTGGCGCAAAAAGCGGAGATTCGCGTGATCATCGATGCGGGGGCCTATGTGGGTTATTCCTCGATTTATTTCGCGGAACTCTATCCGCATGCCTTCATCTATGCGCTCGAGCCGGAAGAGGAAAATTTTCAAGCCCTGCAGCGCAACACAAGGCATTATCCGAACATCAAAGCGATCCAGGCCGCTCTTTGGAAAGAGGAAGGCTTCGTCGAAGTGCATAAGGGCAGCGGTGAACAGTGGGCCTTTCAGGTGCATGCCGCGAAAACGCCCCGACCCGATCATATTCCTTCAGTCACCATTCAGAGCCTGATGCAGCAGTATCGTCTGCCGCGGATTGATATTCTGAAAATCGACATCGAAGGTGCGGAATCCGAAGTTTTTGAAGCCCCCGGCTGCCATGAGTGGCTCGGATCGGTGCGCATTCTTGTGGTCGAACTCCATGATCATCTTTATCCGGGCAGCGACCGGACGTTCCGCGAGGCCATCCAACAGTATGAATTCACAGTCCGAAGCAGCGGCGAGAATCTGATATTTGAAATGCCGGGCGCCATCGAAGCCCCGGCGCTCGCCAGCCCGCAACGCCGATTTTCCTGAGCCCGCAATTCTGTTAAAATTAGGGAATTAAAAGCTGTTATAGCTATGTCCAGGAGGGCTCCTGTTGTGCGCTGCTTTCTCTCTCTCTCTGCCAGCATCCTCGTCGTCCTGCAGGCCATGGCTTGCCAGAAATCCAACTTTCAACGTGGGGACGCGGTCTACGCGCCTCCGCCCAGGCTTCAGGAACCGGTGGAAACCGAGCCTTTGCCTCCACCGGATACGGTCACGCTTCCGGCACCAGCCCCCAATCCTGAGCCCCTTTTTCAGGACTGCGAGAAAGATCAGGAACGGCAGATGGTGGCTGAACTCTTTCCTTTGGCAGAGAACACGGAACACCTGCCTGACTTCAGCCAGATGAAAGCGACCAAAAAACTCTGTATGAGACAGCTTGATATTACCGACCGCGATTTCAAGGAAGGTTTTCCCGGAGTGGATGGTCTGATCGAATGGTTCGGCCTCGATATTCGCTTCAAGCTGAATGTGCCTGTGGCCGGCGATTACGAATTCATGCTGAATTCAGATGATGGCAGTCGACTCTTCATTGATGGCCGTGAAGTGATTGAAAATGATGGCCAGCACTCGGAGCAGAAGAAGACCGCAGTCGTCGCCTTGACCGCAGGCCTGCATGAGCTGCGCCTGCCCTACTTCCAAGGCCCGCGTTACCGCATCGCGCTGGAGCTGAAGTGGAAAGGCCCCGGCGACAGCGCCCACGCTTACATTCCGTTGAAGTTTATTCTGCGCCCTTGACCGGATCTGGATCGGTATCGACCCAACGAATTTCAAACATCCGACCGTCGGCTTCCTCGACCAGAAGCCGACGATCCGCGCTCTTCTCGATCCCCTCGATAAATTCACCATAACGAATAAGCTGCCGGATCACAGCCGTAACTGTGGTCTGACGCTCCAAAGCCCAGGTTTTGAGCTTTTCGACCTCGTCGATGGGCAGCGTGGTTTTGATGCGGACGCGTGGGCTCGTCATGGAAAGCTCCGGTTGGGTGAATGCATGTGACCCGGCCGTTATAACAGGAAAGCCGGGTTCACCGCAACCGAAGGGATCAGCGCTTAGTCTTCGAAAATATAGTCCGTGACCTGAGCAAAGACGGTCGTGTCGCGGACCTGCTTTTGAACTTCATCCCCACTGATATAGGTATCGTAAGCGGGAATATCCGCTAGGAAGACCTGACTCCAGGCCGTGGTATAGCGTGCGAGCGTCTCGTGATAGCGCCCGCCGTTGGTGATGTCGCCATGCGCAAGATTATTGAACTTCGCAAAAGCCTTGGGCATGCTCGTTTCAAATTTGCGGAAGGCGGACAGAACCTTGTTCGGAGAGGCCACCGTATCCTTGGTGCCGGTCACGAAAAGCATGGGAATGGGATTGGTGGATGTTTTGGGATTGAAGGCGCAGAGCGTAACCGCCGACCGCACGCGTGAGCCCAGGGCATTGGCCGCCAGCACAGTGCCGGCGCCGCCATAGGAAAAACCCATGAGGCCAAGGCGATCCGGGTCCACACGCCCGGCGATGGGACTCGATCCCTGGTCGCTTTCATCCAAAAGAGTTTCCAGGGACGCCTG
This sequence comes from Oligoflexus sp., assembly GCF_035712445.1. Taxonomy (NCBI): domain Bacteria; kingdom Pseudomonadati; phylum Bdellovibrionota; class Oligoflexia; order Oligoflexales; family Oligoflexaceae; genus Oligoflexus; species Oligoflexus sp. The sequence continues at coordinate 6,705 of NZ_DASTAT010000099.1, forward strand.
ATGTCCAACCGACCAGACGCGGGCATCCAGGGAATAAGGATTGGTGGGCGTGAAGACGGCCACGATAAAACCATGACTGGCAAGATGCTGACCCAGCCAGGACATGTTTTCCTTGGTGTTGGTGAAACCACCGGACAGTGTTGTCGCGGGAAGGGTGGCCTCCATGCTGTTGTCGGGATAGTAAATGATCACAGACCGGTAGTCTTTGTTGCTGCCGGGCGGCAGATAGGATTTGACCGTGTACGGTCCGGTCAGCCCTGGATTCTCCAGGACAATGGTTTCGGCCTCATTCAGTCCATAGCGCGAGGATCCGAAGTCCCCTCCACCGCAGGCCACGAGCGTAAAAGACAATAGTATCCCGATCAGACTCCGCATAGCGGTCCCCCCTTGATCTGTGGATATGTTTACGACAATTATGTTAGATTCTAGCGACGGGGGGCCACAGTTTGGTATTCAGAAAAACTAAGTCGTCGTGGGTACAGTGGTGCTGACGTAAGTGAAGTTCAGGAGAGGCTGCCGTTTTCCAGCATCCATCTTTGCATGGCTTTGGTGACGATCAAGCGGAAGCGGCGCAGGTGGGACAGCACAGTATTGGACTTCATATCCATGAGCTGACTGATCTCGCGGATCGAGTGTTGCTCCAGATAGAAGAGGCAGGCCACGTTCCGGCGAATGGGATCCTTGTGATTCTGAATCAGGTCGTGGAGCACGGCCAGGTGCTCTTCCAGCTGGAAAAGAGTCATCTCGAAGATTTCCGAGGCCGGCGCCTCGTCCACTTCATCCGCCACGCACGCGATCGACACCAGGTGTCTTTGCTTTTTCAGAATTTTAATTTCGTTCAAACACTCATGACGCGCGATGACCTTGAGCCACGCGGTCAGCGCTGCCTGATTATCCAGCTGGTCGAGACCTTTCCAGGCCTTGATAAAAATATCCTGAACAAGGTCGTCCGCCGCGGCGTCGCGGAAATGGAACCGCCTCACGATGGAACGAACCAGGACTTCATAGTTAAGGTAAAAGCGGTTGAAATCCAGGCAGGTGGTACGTTCGCGAGCCAGAGCGTGCATGGTGATCCTCATTTGATCGGTGACTTGGCCATGCTGTTCGGAGGGTGAAAGACTTGTGTCCCAAAGAGAACAGCGCGAAGCCTTAAGCAAGGATTTTGCCAGGCTCGCGCTGCTTCAAAAACGTCAGCATCTATTCAGCGTAATATCCGAAGAAAGTGCCGCTTGTGCCATCGTTTCCATAGAGTTCGCCGCGGAATTCCCCGGCTTCCGTGTCGATGACCTTGACCGAAAACCGCCCACTTTTCCCATCCAGGGAATAGTTTCCGGACACAGACAAACCATCATCACTGTATACGACCTGACTCAGTGCGCCTTGTTTGCCGGAATCCAGGATCAGTGCACCGCGATCCTCATAAGGTTCAAAACGCAGGGGAAGCGTGTTGGTCGGGCCAATCTTCATATAGGCGCGAAAACGACGCCCCTCGAAATAATTGACGCAGGGTTTGAACTGCCAGTCCCATGCAAGATCCACATCCTTGCGCGCCGTATCGAGTTCGATCAGGGACTGGCCGCCGCTGGCCTGCTGAATCTTCAAAGTCAGGTCCGTGCCGAGGGTCACATAGGTGTCGTGATTCGCACAGAGAAGGAACTGAGTCTCGACCAGGTCCCCACGGCAGGTGAAGTCACCATCACCCGACCAGGGAGCTTTTTCATTATTACGTTCCGAAAAACGGCCCGCCGGGCGGACGTCATAGGTGACGCGAATCGTGCCCTTGCTGGCTCCCTGCGGTTTGATGCTATAGGAGCCTTCCGCATAGGCCGCACGAGGAAGAAAGCGATAACCCGCAGGAATGCGAATCACTGCATCGAGTTTGCAGGTTCGTTTCACTTCACCGGGCTGCGAGGCCTGGACGTGAAAGTCATTGAAGAAGACCCGCAGCGATTCGCCGATGATGCCCTGACCCGGATCGGAATTCGCCGAGGTTTCTGCGACATCGTAGCGAAGATCGCCGCAACCGGAATTGGATTGGATCGACTCCACGCTGGCGATCGAAGCCGAGGCCCCCTGAGAGTATCCCAAGGCAATAAGCAGAAGGGCAAAACTTTGTTTCATGACACTATCCTTTAGGAATTGCAGGTCAGAGGCACAAGGCTCAGACTGTCGAGCTTGAGGTCTTCTATCCGGGACGATGCGCGGCCATTGATGGTGGATTCCACGAAGAGCGACACGGGCCAGGTCAGATCCTCGGTGCAGCTGCTCGGAGTTTCCGGAAGCTGCGTCTTGAGTTCCATCTTTACCGGCTGGATCGGAGTCTCCGTATCCGTCTGAGCATATTCCGTCAATTCAAAATCACGACCCGCATAACGGCCAATGCTGATGCGCAGGCGGCCCGTGACATTATCTATACCGCCCTTGAGTTCACCCTGAACGTGCGCCGTCAAAGCCAGAGATGGACTGAGCGCATAGCCCTTGGGTATGGTCACGGTGCCATTCAACCGACAGTACGCCCGGAATTTGCCCTGCGCCGCATCATTGGCAAGATCTTCAAACGCCACGCGCAGGGCGCCGGTGCTCTGCGTCTCCACCTTGTAGCTTGCAGCGCAGGTGCTTTCATCAGCTTTCAGCTGCAGTTCCACCCGCTTCGGAAGTTCCGGCAGAGGATCAGGTGTAGGTTCAGGAGTCGGCGTCACGAAAGGGGCTGGCACTGTACCTGGAGCCGCATGGGAATTCTTCGCCGAGGGCTCGCAGTGAGCGGCCGAGGTCAACCCCGCCGTCAGCATGAGTCCTGTGAATGATGATCGGATGAACATGATATGGAAACCCCATCCTAGTGTGTGAGGAAAAGGGGCGACGACCTTCGCCCCTTTCCGCGGAAAATCAGTGGCAGGGTTTCACTTTAATCTTACAGATCGTGTAACCCTGAGTACTGGACACGCCCTGGTCAAGATCAATCTGGGTCAGGCCCGAATCGCCCGAAGGCTGCGTGGCCGAGGCATAGACGGATGTTTCCAAGGGAATGCCTGAGGCCCCGCAGGAGCCATAGTTCTGAAGCTGATAACCAAAGATGGAACCCACGAAGTTACTGATGTCACCGGCGGGAGCGCTGCCGTTGGCCCGCGAGAAGAAAGCGGTCTGGCGAACGGAAGGCGCATTGGCCACGCGGTGGGATACGGTCAGGCGCGCGATGCCATTTTCGGAAAGGTTATAGACGCCGTCCACAGCGAAGTCGAACACATCAATCTGATAGTTGGGAGCCACCGACAGCTTGAAATCGAGCGTACAACGGCGCTTTTGGTATTTGGCGTCGCCATCGGCGATGGCATTCATCGAGCCATCGAAGAAGGCCTTGATGTAGTATTCGCCATTTTCCTCGACGACTCGGATTTCCGATTCCTGGGCGCAGTCGTCATTCACTTTAGGTTCGCTGATGGTGAAAGGATGAGCATAAGCGGAAGCACTCAGAACCAGAGCCAAAGGAGCCAGAAACTTTTTCATACGAAATCCTCGCTGAGGGGTTGCACTGTGCTGATGTTTTACAGCTTCATTTAACAGAACGCAGAACTTGGGATTTGTTGCAGCCGATCAAAAATTTTTTCAAAGAATTTTGTGTGTTGGGTGAAACATTGTAGCTGTTGCATAAAACTAAATGTAACGCCCGTTCCAAACACCACCCTGATTCGGATTCTTGGAATCACGCCAGCTGCCCTGAAACTCTCCCGTGGACTCGTTCACCAGATAGAAACTGAAGGTTCCGCTGCTGCCGCCCGCTGACCATTTCCCCTGCACGGTGCGACCGCGATTGCTGTAGGTCACCTGCGAAAAGCTCCCGTTCAGGCCAGACGCCTGAAAGGTGCCCTGCGATCCTGAAAAACGCACAGTAGCCGGTATGTTCTGCCCGCTATAGGCAACGTAGGTCGTCTGAAAATTCCGCTCTTCAAAGGGAATCGAGCAGGAATAGAGCTCCCAGCGCCACGAAAGGTCATGGTTCTGCCGCGAGGCATCTATTTCCATCTGCGAAAAGGTATTGCTGCTCTGATTAATACTAAGATCAATGTTCGTATGAAGGTTTACAGTCGTGTCTTCATTCGCGCAGCCGAGGATCAGCTGCTCTTCGAGTTTGGCGATGCAGTTGATATCACCCTGTCCGGTGAAGGGCGACTGATTGGAAGCTTCCGCCGTCCAGCCGTTGGGCTGAACCTCGTAGCTGACGCGAATGAAACCCTGGGTCTGGCCCTGCGGTTGCAGACTATAAGATCCCTCGGCAGCGGCCGAGACCGGGCGGAAGCGAAAGCCGGCCGGAATACGAACCGTCGCATCCAGCACGCAATTCTTATTCGCGGTGCCCGCATAGTTCGTAGACAGGAAAAAGTCATTGAAGAAGACCCGCAGGGACTCACCCTTGGAATTGGTGACCGGATTCAGTGCGGAGGTTTCCACCACGTCAAAGCTCGGATTATTGCCGCAGCCGCCATTCGAAGAGAAGGCATCCACACGAACTTCAGCAGCCTGGGCCGCAGCTGCCGTAAAAATCAAAAGCCCCAGGGAATTTTGCAGTCGCATTATGTGTCTCTCGCATTAATGATGAATTTCACTCAAGCATTTTTAATCTCTTCTGCGGCTTGTATAGTCCTGCAGCATGATCGTCAAGAGCTGGATTGCCTGCATGTCGAGTCTTCCGTGGAATACCGTTTTCGATGAGGTAAAAAAAATGTAGGGATTTTTTTGCAAGAAAAAGCCTCCCGCCCCGTTGAGTCCTGGGGAACTTTTACCTCAAGGCAGAATCTTTTCGCGAAATCGACCGAGCACGGTCAGCCCCCCAAATGAATTACGCAAGCCGTAAGCGGCGTTTTTGAGGTCATTGTTGTGATTTAGCTCGCTCTGCGTGAATTGCTTAAGTTCATCCGCAAGTCGACGAAGGGGGCATCATGTCCGCACAACGGGCCTTTTCAACTGCAGGGGAGTACTATGCAAGTCTGTAATGGAGTTTCGCAACTGCGCGATGGAGCTGCAGCCGTGGCTGAGATTGTCCAGCAGTGGCCCCAAACCCAACCGAACTTTATCTTCATCTTTCATTCCACAGAGCAGAATTCCGAAGCCGTGGCCAAGGCCATCGCGGCCCGCTTTCCGGGCGTGCCCTGCGCTGGCTGCTCCACTTCGGGCGAACACATCAACGGCACGCATTACAACGGCAGCCTCGTGATGGCCGGTATCTGGTCGCCGGAGATCCGCTGGCAGGCCACCGTCCTTGAGAATCTTACCAGCCTGGATGAAGCCCGCGCCCGCAAGACTGTGGATCAGATGCTGCAGAATTTCGCCTTGGATCGCGATCACATCAACCCCGACAAGCAGTTCTGCGTCACGTTCATCGACGGCCTTTCCATGAAAGAGGAGCATGTCTCGGCGGTCGTGGCCGATGCTTTGGAAGGTATTCCTCTGCTCGGCGGATCAGCCGGTGATGACCTTAAGTTCAAGGAAACCCGCATTATCGTCAACGGTCGCAGTTATTCCGCTGCGGCCGCCCTGGTCATGGCCGACAGCCAGGACGGATTCCGCATCATCAAGCATCAGCACTTCGTCAAGACCCCGCGGCAACTCGTGGTGACACGCGTGGATACCGCCCAGCGCCGCGTTTATGAACTCGACGGCATGACCGCCCTGGAAGCCTATGCGGCCGCTCTGGGCTTGCCAGCAGCCGAAGTTACGGCGGATGTGGCCTTCGTGAATCCCCTGCTCTTCCGCGTGAACAATGAGCTTTATGTCCGTTCGGTGCAGAAAATCGAAGCGGATGGTTCGATCGTCTTCTACTGCGGTGTGGAAGAAGGAATGGTTCTTGAAATCGGCGATCACCTGGATATGACCCAGGCTCTGAGCCAGGATATTCAAGCCTTCACCTCTGGAAAGGGCCAGCCGGCTGAGTTCTTCCTCGCCTGCAACTGCATCCTGAGAGCGTTGGAAGCCGGCAAGGATAAAAATTTCGACAAGCTGGGCCAAAGCCTCCAGCATCTCAGCCGCAATATCATCGGCTTTGATACTTACGGAGAGCAGCTGAATGGACTTCATATCAACCAGACCCTGGTCGGCATCGCGTTAGGGAGGAAAGCCGCATGAGCCAGCCCAAAGATACAGCAGCCTGGCAAAAACGAGCGGAGGCTGCCGAGAAGACCGTCAACATTCTGAAAAGCAAGGTCATCGAACTCTATAACGCGGGAGCACAGTCAGTCATCCATCGGCAGATGGAGAAAGCCAAACAGCGGGACGAGGAAAACCGCCGCAAACGCGAAATCATGGAAGTTCGAAACCAGGAGCTGAAAAAATATTCGGAGAACCTGGAGCAGCAGGTCGAAGCCCGAACCGAAACGATCAAGACCATCCTGAATCACGTGACCTTCGGCTTTCTCGTCGTCGATCGCAACCTTGTCATCAATGATGAATTCACCAAATCATGCCAGACCCTCTTTGGCCAGCCGAAGCTGGGAGGTCTGACGATCTTCCAGGCCCTGAAGATGACCAAGCGCACGGCCGAGCATTATGCGCTGTGCATGGATCAGGTTTTTGAAGACATCATGCCCACCAGCGTGACCCTGAGCCAGTTGCCGGAACGATTTGAAATCAATGGGCGCATCCTGCGTTGCGAAGCCAGCGTGATCCGCAAGAATGGGAATGTCGATCGCATCCTCTACACCATCAGCGATATCAGTCAGCTGGAAGCCGCCCAGCGTGAAGCGCAGATCAACCGCATCCTGGTCGGTATCCTGCGGCGGAAGGAAGGTTTTCAGGAGTTCATGACCGAAGTCAAAGATCAGCTGAAGGAAGCCCGTGAGCAAACCCAATCGAAAAACCAGGAGGGCGTGCGCCGCATTCTCCATACGCTGAAGGGCAACGCCGCATCATGGGGACTGACGGATATTGCCGCTCAGATCCATGGCATCGAAGATGAGCCTTTGATCACATCCAAACTTGTGCAGAATGTGGAAGACGGTTTCCGTACTTTCATCGACACCCATGCTCAGATCATTGGCTTCGAGTACGCGGGTCTGCATGAACTCAACTTCGAAGTCAGCTCCTCGCAGTTTGACCGCCTGAAAACCATTATCTCGGACCTGCCGGGCAACCAGGCCTCCCAGCTGCAAAACTGGACGGCCGTCGTTTTGCAGAAGCCGGCGTCCCTGCTGCTCGGGCCGATCGATGAATTCGTCGCGAAGCTTTCCTATCGTCTGGGCAAAGAGGTGAAATTCCTCACCAAGGGACTCGACACCCTGGTGGATGTGGACACCATGCGCGGCGTTCTGCAAAGCATCATGCACCTGATTCGAAATTCCATCGACCACGGCATCGAAGAACAGAGTTTGCGCGGCCGGAAAAATGCCACGGGCCTCATTGAATTTGCCATAGCCCGCAACGAAAGCTTTTACACGGTGACGGTGAAGGACGATGGTCGGGGCATCGATATCGAGAAGCTGAAAAAGAAAGCTGTAGCCCTGGGGCTGAAAACGCAGAAGGAAATAGACAGCATGAATCGGCAGGAGCAGCTCGACCTTGTGTTCCTGGATGGTCTGTCGAGCGCTGACACCACAACCGAAATCTCGGGACGCGGCGTCGGCATGTCGTCGATCCTGGCTGCCGTGCGGCGGGTGAACGGCCGCTTCCAAATCGAATCCCGTCCGGGTGAAGGCAGCACCATGCGCATTGAAATTCCGGTGCCGGAAACTCTGCGCGTGCCCATCAAAGACGTAGCGTAATCCTAATAACCCCGATGCGTGGCATCGGGGTCCCCATTCGACAAAATCACTCAGGGATCAAAACGGTATCAATCACGTGGATGATACCGTTTGAGGCTTTGATGTCTTTGATGATCACGAGCGAATCGTTGATCTTCAGCATGCCCTTTTCAAAGCTGATCTTCACCTTCTGACCATTGGCGGTCGCCGCTTCGTTCAGCTGGCTGGCCGTGGCTGCATCCACCGCGGCACCGGCGACCACATGATAAAGAAGGATGCTGGACAGCTTTTCCTTGTCCGCGAGCAGAGCCTGGATCGTGTCGTTGCCGAGCTTGGCGAAGGCATCATCAGTGGGAGCGAAGACCGTGAAAGGGCCTTCACCTTGAAGGACGCTGACAAGGTCCGCGGCTTTCAGAGCGGCTACGAGGGTTTCAAAGCGATCATCCGCCACGGCGATCGAAACGATATCCTGGGGCTCCTGAGCGGGCGCGGGTGGCAAGAGAACACTGTCGATGACATGAATGATGCCATTGCTGGCCCGGACATTCGGACGAACGATACGGGCATCATTGACGAAGAAACCCTTGCGACTGAAGGTGAAGTCCACCGCGGCTCCATTCACCGTTTTGGCTTCACCCGCCCTAAGGGCCTGACGCAGGGAAACATTCCCAGGCACGACGTGATACAGAAGAATGCTCTTCAATTGATCGGGGTTGGCCAGCAGCTGATTCAGCGCGGCCTGGCCGAGTTTGGCAAAGGCGGCATCGGTCGGTGCAAGGACGGTGAAAGGTCCATCGCCTTCCAAAGTCGCGATAAGATCCGTGGCCTGAAGTGCCGCCGCCAGAGTCTTGAACGATCCCTGCTGGCCCAAAGTCGTGACAAGGTCACCGCGCTGCGCGGCAGCATGCGCCGGAGCTGGTGCTGCCTGTGCTGCGCTCATCCAAAAACCCAAGCCAATGGTCATAAACAGAGTCTTCAGTTTCATTGCATAACCCTTTATTGAACAATGTTGAAAGACATCTGAAAGGTTTATCATCGGATTTTCGCAACTTGACAATACGCAGTTTGAATTATTTCTGTGGAAAGCCTTGAGGAGTGAGCTTTGAAAAATTCACGCGATGCCGGTCGACAGAACTGTCGCTCGGTGTTGCTCAACACTGCATAGTTATGTAGGAGATTGCACAGGTTGGAAAGGGAATGCAGGTAAAAGAAAGGGGCGTTGCCGCCCCGCTTCCCTTTTTTATTTCGCGAGTTCTGGTCGCACTGCGGAAGCGACTTCCTTTTGACCTCGGGCGCTGTTCAAGGACACGATCTGATAGTAACCGAGACCTGGCAATTCCTGCTTCACGAAAGTCCCTTCCAGGTTTTCTGTAGTCAGAGGAATCATGCCCGCCTTCCAGCTATTGTCCACATAGATCACGTAGACGAGAACGAGTTTGCTCGTCCCGGTATCGGCAAGAGCCAGCTCATCCAAAGGCAAGGGCAGCTGAATGGTGAGGGCGTTGCCCAAGACCGGCGGCGTTCCTGAAACGGGTCCTGCATAAACGGGTGCTGTGGCTGGAAGGCCATCCGTCACGCCCAGTTCCGTAAGCACGGAGGTGCTTTTATCAGAGGCTTTGCCGAGTGCAAGTTCCGTGGAAACAGCCAGGGCTCCTGGTGGAAAGGTCACGGCTGAATCAGCAATCTCGGAGTTGGCGCTCGACACCATGATCTGATCGGCGGTGGCGGTGGAACTGATCGTGCCTGTGACCACTCCGTTCGATTCGGCAACAGTGATATTGCTGGTCAGTCGTGTCGTTTCCAGGTCATCAATTTGACTTTCACAGGCCGCAAGAAGCATCGAGGTAAAAGCAACGGCCAGAAAATATTTTTTTCTCATGGGATATGATCCTTTGGTTTGCAATTAGAAAAGCCAGCCGATACGGAAGAAGGAGACGTAGGGTATCCCTTTCTTTCCAAAGGCGTCCGCAGCGTCCTCGATATCTTTCTTGTTTTTCCTGTAGTCTTCCGAATCGCGCACCGCCTGCTCATTGGCCGCTGATACATTTTCAAAAGAGGTCTGCAACTCACTCTCAGCGCCCGAGGGCTGCTGAAAGCCAAAATCAAAGCCGAGGGTCAGGCCGGAATCCCAGCGTGCGAACCAACCGAGTTGCGGCGTCAGATAATTGGATTCGACTTCAAGTCGCAGAGTCGTGGGAACTTTCAGAGTGACGCCGGAGCTCGTGGTTTCGATATTGGTTTTGAGTTTGCCCACGATGCCCTGATTTCCATAGGCGGCCCCAATGAAGAAACTGCCCTGGAACGGAAAGAAACGGAAAGTCGCATCCCAGTTGCGAATTTCGATTTCCGTATCTTCGACTTTGGCTCCCGAGCGGCCGGCTGTCGCCGAGACGGAGAAGAGGTCCGCATACACGATATCAAGGCCGCCGGTCAGTGGATGCGGAAAACCAAGCGCAACGCTTGGACCTATTCTTACGTCACCCAAAAGACCCTTGCCCTTGCTTTTGGCTGTGGCTTCGGGCGCTGCGGCTGCTGCGCCTGGCTGTTCAGCATCCTGGGATTCCACCTCGGTCTGTGATTCCTGGGCTTTGCCTATTTGCGGTATAAAAGAAGCGCTGAGGACGGCAGCGAGCGCGGATAGCTTCCAGCTCATGGGGTTTCCTCCGGTTAAGGGATTTTTAATATTATAAGGGAGGCTCAAGGAAAGAGGAATGGAGGGAGAAATCTGGCGTTAAGGCAAGCGTCCTGCAGTTAGTGGGATAAGCCCGCCGCCTGGCTGGGGCGGGACGGGCATGACAGCTCACGCAGAGGTTTCAGCCTCCTTCATGCTCCTTGCCCAGGTGATTCTCAGTCTCACCGTCCTTGGAGACCGCATCCGAGGCTGGGGTTGCGGCTGCGTCCGGATTAATTTCCGGATGCCGGATCAGGCCACCTTCATGGGCGACCCATCCCATCAGCCCCGCCGTGGCCAGCGAGAAGACAAAGACAGCCGGAATGGATTTGTCCATGGTCTCAGGACGACGACGCTGCAGAACGAGGGCCAGGGCGGCAACCCCTGCGGTGAAGACAGCGAGTATGGTCGCTTTTTCCGCCAGTTCTTCGTGCTCGTGGATAAGCTTTTTGCTGATGCCGGGCAGATCCTCGATCACTTCCTCGGCAGGCTCGCCTGTCCAAAGAGAAGGCAAAGCCGTGAGACCAACCAGAACGGTCGCCATAAGCACAAAGCGTCTGACATCGGGGCTTTTGACCTTCAAGGTGACCAGCAGGGCCAGGACTATACCAATGAATCCCACGACGGGGAGATGATTCACGAGCATATGAAATTGCGCACCATTGAAAACCATAAAACCTGCTCCTTCGGTAGGGTCTGCGTTTGCTTCCAAGGCCCCTACCTTACATCATGAATCTTAAAAGGTTCAGGTTATTTTTTCGTAACGAAGCCTGAGCGCGTTCACTATGACCGAAACCGAGCTCAGGCTCATGGCAGCTGCAGCTATCATGGGATTCAGGAGAAGATGAAAGAAGGGATAGAGCACACCTGCGGCAATCGGAATGCCTGCTATGTTATAAGCGAAGGCGAAAAAAAGGTTCTGTTTGATGTTACGAATCGTCGACTGGCTCAGTTTGCGCGCTTTGACGATACCCAGAAGATCACCAGGGTCAGAAACTCCGCTTCGCTGTGTCCGCTCGTTACGATCACCTGGGAAAATCTGGGAGGCCCAGAAGTTTTTGAATGGCTGAACTCGTTTGACTGCGGGCCTTGAGGTCCAGGACCTGGCCCAGGAGTATCAGGGTTACGCTCACCGCTGCGGCTTAGAAAAAAACCGCTACGTGCCCGGCGTGATCGCGAAAGGACCACCGAATCCCAGCCCCGCACATAAAAAGGCCAGGCTGCCCAGAGGCAGACCGGCGAGGCCAGGATCAATTCAAGCAGGGCTCGCCCCTGGGCTGTCACAAGCGATGAAATAGGAGCCCCTGGCAGCATATCGCCCATGGCCAGGACTAAAAGGGGCAGGGTCAGAATCGTCGCCATCCAGAAGCGTCGCGACATGGCTGTCAGTTCAGATCTGTCTTCGGTATCGGGAAGCAAAGGTTCCAGCGCCATGCCGCAGATTGGACAATGACCCGGCGCATTCCTGCGAATCTCTGGATGCATGGGGCAGGTCCATACCGTCGCGTTTCCACTGGCAGGCTTTTGAGCCGCAGCCACTTGCGGATAATGCTGGTGATGTTCCGTTTGCACTCCGCCAGGCACGGTCATCGGGGTGATCCCGGGTTATTCCCGCCGCGCTCCTTCAGCCAGTTCGTCAGGATCTCGATTTCTTTTTTCTGCGCTTCAATGATCTTTTGCGCGAGGTCCACGATTTCAGGATCGGTTCCTTCTTTCAGATAAGCCTGGGCCATATCCACAGCGCTTTGGTGATGGGGGATCATCATTTTCACGAAGTCCTGATTCGCTTCATGACTCAACTGCATGCCATCCATTTTCTCACACATGGCTTTCATGGCCATCTGCATTTCCTGGCTTGCATGAGATCCCTCAGAGGGAACAGAAGCATAGGTCAAGCCGGAAAACAGCAGTGCGAAACTGAAAGGTGCTAACATTTTCATAAGTCGTCCTTTATAATCTGTGAGTTCATCATCCACACAAACTATAAAACCCTGCCGCCTGGATAGAATCTGTTTTTTCGCGAGTCCATTCGATCCCTCGCTGCCTGGCAGGCTGGACCATGCGTTGCAGCCTATCTGAAAAAAAAGGATGATTTTCACGCGAGTCGGACATACGTAAATGCCCCGGGGACTGTCCCAACCGGGCTACACGCGACGCGGAGGACGTCCAAAAAAGAAGATGAAATACCCGCTGACAATGATGGTGAGAGCCGCAGTACTGAGGATGCGGATCCAGGGATTATTGAAGTCCTCCCGCTCTGCGAAGTCGAGGATATGAAGCATCCACAGAAAATCGTACACGCGCCAGAACATATTGCGCCTGACGATGACCCGACCGGACCAGGGATCAGCATATAGATGCGTTCGGCGAAAATCATCAAAGACGATCTGAAAAACCGGCAGCGGACCTTTGTAATCCGCGGGCGCTGTGTCCAAAAAATTCACGGCCACGGGCTTGTCATTGGTATGAATCTGCTGCAGCGCAAGCTCTGCGATCTGACCTGAGCTCAGATAACGGGCGGGGGTTCCCGTCAAGGCATCAAAAACGTTTACGACACCTTCCGTGGATTCCAGGCGATAAAAAAATCCAGCCGGGGTGTGATCAAGGCGCAGGGTTTTGGCTTGAAAGTCAGTCGACAATGCCAGGCTCTGCGGGGCGACCACGCGATCCAAAGGCAGGGGGCTGGCCATCGGATCCGCTTTGCGGTCTTCATCCTTGACGACTTTGATCGGCATCCAGGCAAAATAAAGTCCGCTCGTGACCCAAATTAAAAGCTGAATGCCGAAGATGACCGCCATCCCGCGATGAAACCTGCGAACCCTGACCCGCGCTGTCTTGGAAAACATGAACCCGCCTTTGTGCGATGAATTAGGACTGTGCCTTCTTCATAACAAACTTCGACTTCCAAATGAAGTAGAGAACGGGATAAATCACCAGTTCCAGGGCAAAGCTCGTCACAAGGCCACCCACCATGGGCGCGGCGATACGCTTCATGACGTCGCTGCCTGTTCCCATCGACCACATGATAGGAACGAGGCCCATAAAGGCCGCCATGACCGTCATCATCTTGGGCCGGATTCTTTTCACTGCTCCGTGCAAAATGGACTCGCGCAGGTCCTCGTCATTCCGCATGCGCCCGGCTTTCACGCGATCCTCATAAGCAAGGTCGAGATAGAGCAGCATAAAGACGCCCGTTTCCGCATCAAGGCCCATCAGAGCGATCATGCCGACCCAGACCGCGATCGAGATATTGTAATCCAGGGCATAAAGGAGCCAGACCGCGCCGATCAAGGAAAAGGGCACGGCGAGCATCACGATCCCCGTCTTGACCCATGACCGCGTGCTCATATAGAGCAGCATGGCGATCAAAAAAATCGTCAGAGGGACGACCAGTTTCAAACGCTCCTTAACCCGGATCATGTTTTCAAACTGCCCGCTCCAATTCAAGCTGTAGCCTTTGGGCAGCTGGACTTCACGAGCTATCAACGCCTTGGCCTCATGAACATAACCACCGACGTCGCGATCCTGGATATCGACATAGACATAGCCGGCGCGCATTCCATTTTCATTGCGAATCATGGCCGGGCCTTCCACACGCCTGATTTCGGCCAGCTGCGCGAGCGGGATCGGCAGGCCCTGGGGCGTCGGCACCAGCACCCGCTTCAGGCTGTCCAGGTCTTCACGGAATTCACGCGCATAGCGCACATTGATGGGGTAGCGCTCCAGCCCCTCGACCGTGGAGGCCACGTTTTCCCCACCCACAGCCGAGGCCACAATCATCTGGGCTTCTTCCATGGGAATTCCATAACGGGCCAGTTCATCGCGATTGAAAATGATGTCCACATAGTAACCGCCCGAGGTCCTTTCCGCATAAACTGTGCGGGTCCCAGGAATCGGCCGGATTTTGGCTTCGATCTGCTCACTGATTTTTTGAATCACATGCACATCAGGACCGAGGACTTTGATGCCGACCGGCGTGCGGATCCCGGTGGAAAGCATATCAATGCGGTTTTTAATAGGCATCGTCCAGATGTTCGGAAAGCCGGCAAATTTCAGCCGCTCATCCATGGCCTGGCGCAGCTCATCAAACGTGCGGCGCTTTTGCTGGGGACCAGCGCCAGGCCATTCCTCGGTCGGTTTCAGAACGACGATCGTTTCCACCATGGAAAAGGGCGCGGCATCAGTCGAGGTTTCCGCCCGACCGGCCTTGCCATAAACGGTGGCCACCTCGGGAAAGGATTTGATGATGGCGTCCTGCCTCTGCAAAAGCCGTTTGGCTTCGCCTACCGACATGCCCGGCAGTGTGGTCGGCATATAAAGATAGGAGCCTTCATTCAAAGGCGGCATGAATTCACTACCGAGCTTCAAATAAGCGGGAATCGTGATCAGCATCAAAAGACCCGCTGCGGCGAGGGTCAGTTTCGTATGCTTCAGCACGAAATGAACAACCGGCTCATAGAGTCGGAAAAGAACCCGACTGATCGGATGCTTTTCCTCGGGATAGTAGGTTCCCACCGCCACGTGAGTCGCGGCCCGGGCCAGCCAGCGCGGTTGGAAACGAAAGGGTTCCATGCGGGAAAACATCATGCGAAGGGCGGGATCCAAAGTCAGAGCCAGGATCGCAGCCAGTGCCATGGTCATGGTTTTCGAAATGGCGAGCGGTTTGAAGAGCCGCCCTTCCTGATCGACCAGCGTGAACACGGGAAGAAAGGACACCGTGATGACGAGTAGGGAAAAGAATACGGATGGTCCCACTTCTTTTAAAGCATTCAGCCGGACCTCATGAAAGTCCCCCTGCCTTCCCTCAGCGATCCAGTGCTCCAGCTTTTTATAGGCGTTTTCCACCTCTACGATCGCGCCATCAACCAGAACGCCGATGGAAATCGCGATGCCCGAGAGCGACATGATATTGGTCGTGACGCCAAAGAAATAAAGAGGGATGAAGGCGAGAAGGATGGAAATGGGAATCGTCATGATCGGGACTATGGCGGATGGAATATGCCAAAGGAAGAGAAGGATCACAAGGCTGACTATGATGATTTCAAGCGTGAGCTTATGCTTCAAGGAAACTATCGACCTTTCAATCAGATCGGAACGATCATAGATGGGAATAATCTTCACGCCCTCGGGTAGCGTGGGCTGAAGCTCATCCAGCTTCGCTTTCACAGCGTTGATCACATTCAACGCATTCTCGCCCTGACGCATGACGATGATGCCGCCAGGCGCATCACCCCACCCGTTCAGATCCGTGACGCCGCGCCTCATATCCGGCCCCAGCTCCACCCGTCCCAGGTGCTGGACCAAAACGGGCACACCCGTTTTCGGATCGGTCTTGACCACGGTTTTTTCAATATCGCTGAGGTTCTTCACATAACCCCGCCCCCGCACCATGTATTCAGTGCCAGCGAATTCCAGGACCCGGCCGCCGGTTTCGCTGTTGGATTGCTTGACGGCTTTGACCAGTTCGAGGAGCGAGACGTTATAGGCGGTCAGCTTGTTGGGATCGACATTGATCTGATACTGCTTGACAAAACCACCGACCGACGCGACTTCCGCCACACCGGGAAGACTCTGCAGATGAAATTTCAGCTGCCAGTCCTGCAGCGATCGCAGCTCGGCAAGATTGAGCTTTTTGCTTTCGTCGATCAAGGCATACTGATACACCCAGCCCACGCTTGTGGCGTCCGGCCCCATCGAGGTTTGCACACCGTCCGGCAGATTCGGAGTCACCTTGCTCAGATATTCAAGCACCCGGCTCCTGGCCCAATAAAGATCGGTGCCGTCTTCAAAAATCACATAGACATAGGAATAACCAAAGTCGGAAATACCGCGCACGGTTTTAACATGCGGCGTTCCCAAAAGCGCGGTAACGATGGGATAGGTGACCTGATCTTCGATGATATCCGGGGAACGATCCCATTTCGAATAGATGATGACCTGGGTATCGGAAAGGTCGGGAACGGCGTCCAAAGGCTGACGCTTGAGTGTCCAGAAGGAAATGGCCAGGGCGACTCCGGTGAGCACCAGAACGAAGAACTTATTGCGGGCACTGAATTCAATGATTCTTTCAATCACGGCTGATCTCCGTGCGGATGCTCATGCGCCGCTTCTGGAGGTTTCTTTTCGCTCTCGGGAGGCGCTTCTCCTTTCTGCTGAATCACAGCCTGAAGGCGGGATTCTGAATCCAAAAGGAAGTTGGCCGCGGTGACCACGACCTCCCCTTCTTCAAGACCGTCCTTGACCTCGTAATAATCTTTCACCTTGGCTCCCAGCTGCACCGCGCGCGGATGGAAGCGTTCTCCGGCATCCTTCACAAACACATAGGCCTGATTATTGCTGAAGAGCACAGCCGTATCGGGAACAGCCAGCTGTTCACCAAGGCTCGTGAGTATCCTGACGTTCAGATAGGTGTCGGGTCGCAGAAGGCCCTTGGGATCAGGCACCTCGGCCCTGACGCGAATGGTGCGCGTCGGGGCGTTCAGAACGGGACTGATGCTGGAGATCGTTCCTCTGAAAACTTCGCCTGGAATGGACGGCGCTTCGGCTTCAATCTTCTGCCCCGGTTTCAGGCCTGTGACTTCATATTCGAAGACCTCGGCATAGATCCAGACCTTGCCCTGCGGCAGGATCAGGTTGATGGCCTGCGAGCCTCCGCGCGCCAGCTGCCGGATCTGCTCATCAGTCAGCCCGAGAAGTTTAAGCCGCGTTTCCGAACTTTTCACCAAGGCCGAGGACTGCTCGACGAAGCCTTCATAGCTGCTATTTTTAAGCTGCTGCTTCGCAAGGAGGGCCTGGCGGTATTCTTCGATGGCCGCGAAAAGTTCGGGATCGTAGGCCACCCGTCCGGTCGCGCGAATGTCGCGGGACATCGGCTGACGGCTGACAGTCGCCGTGGTCACGCCGATGATCTGCTGATTGTCAGGGCTCAAAGGGAAGGAGGCTCGACCCTCGACGGTCGAACTGTTGGCATTGTCCTCGTCGCCCTCATAAACGGGTATATAGTCCATGCCCATTTCATCTTTCGAAGGGACCTTCGAGGTGATGCTCGGCTGCATCGGATGCCGATAAAAGAGTATCTTCCTTTCCTTCGGAGCGGATGCTGTTTCTGTGGCAGCCGTCCCGTGCGTGCGCTGCGTCCACCAGTATAAAAACGCGGCATTCGCGACCAGAAGTCCAACGATGACCAAGACGAGCGCTTTCCAATTTCTATTCATTGTTTTTGTCCACGCTTTGCCCCATCAGGGCTTCCAGTTGTGCGATCTGCAGCTGCCACGCGACCAGCGCCTCCTGATAACCATATTCGGTATCCTGCTGCTTTTTCAAGGCTTCGAGCAGACTCGCATACGATTCCTTGCCGGTAAGGTAGGCCGACTGAGCGGCAGCGACAGCCTGCTGCGAAAGCTGGAGCAGTCCACTTTCGAAAAGTTCGATGCGCTGCTGGGATTCTTTCAGCTCAGCGACCAAGGCGCGGGCCTTATGAATCTGCATAAGACGGGCATTATCGAAGGCGTGGGTGGAGCGATCCCGACTGGCGACCGCCTCGCGGATCTCTTCTGACTGCTTCGTCGCGCCCCAGAGTGGGAGCGAGATGCCGATGCGGGCTCCCAGCAAGTCCTGGCCGTTGGTCGACGTTTCCATGCCGGCTATCTTTTCGCGCATCGTGTAACTCGCCATCACTTCAAAATCCGGCAGGTAACTTTTTTTGGCGAGATGGAGCGAGGCATCACTGACTTTGACATCGGTCTGCAGGGCCTGCAGTTCGGCGTTCTGCGCCACCACCTTCCGGGCCACGGCTTCGTCGGTCCAATCTTTCAGATTGAAAGCTGTCCTGTGGAGGCGTGTGAGCGTCATCGAAGGCACGTGCTCGGCATGTCCTGAAATATGGGCGAGTTCAGCCTCCAGATCCTTCATCTCGCTGCTCAGGCGCAGCTGCTCATTCATCAGCTGGGCTTCTTCCACCTGCAGATTCAAAATGGAAGCCTGGGATACCTGATTCAAGGCGTAGCGATCGCGACTGGTCTTCAAGGTCTGACGCAGAAAGGCCCTTTGGTTTTCCAATATCTTTTTTTTATGCGCCTTCAGAAAAAGTTCGTAGTAGATGCGCTTGATCGTCCAGCCAATATTCAGCTTCATCTGCTGGATGCGGTGTTCCAGAGTTTGACTTCGGAGGACCGCAATCTCGCGCTGCGCATCTCGCTTTCCTGGGTAAGGCAATTTCTGCGAGAGGGAGACCTGCAGTCCTGACATTTCCAACTCGTTCAAGCGGAAGGAATCCGTGGGAACATTCATGACTTCAAAGCCGAGCATAGGGTCATCCAGGCTTCCGGCCGGGCCGACCTGAGCGCGACTCATGGCGAATTCTGCCTCCAGCGCCTTGAGTTCGGGATTGGCCTCCAGCGCTTTCGCCATGATTCCTGCCAATTCTTCGTCCCGATCGCTTGTCGTTTTTGCACCCTGGCTTTCAGGGATCCATAAGCCCAGCCACAATAAATTCAACATGATTAGTCGCTTCATAAAACGTCCTTCCTGCCAGCACCCAGCATACGCATCGCCTTCGAGATTTGTGACAAGCCTTTTTTCCCTTATCACAAAAAGCCTCGCAGCGTCATCGCTAGTTCATCTGCATCAACAACCCCGGTTTAGCTGCATGGCCAAAACATTGCTAGAACCGGGATGCAAAGCTTTCCTCCCGGAAAGTTTTGGAACGGATCCGGTTCCTGTTGGTTTTTTACTGTGGCACATACTGTGGAGTTCCCCGTGAAATCAAAGCTCTTTTTGCCCCCCCTCATTTTTTCGGCAGCTTTTTTGGTCAACTGTGGTTCCCAGACGGGTGTCCCGGCAGGCGACGCTGTGTCAAAGCTCGCGACAGTCGGCGTCGGCGATCCAGGCAATCTTCCCGATGGAACCAAAATCGAATTCAAGACACTGAAGCTCAAGATCTCGGGAGTTCAGCCCACGAATTTCGAGAAAACTCTCACCTTCACCAATCAGGGGAGTGGCGCGTTCGAAGATCCGGCCACCAAACTTCCTTATGGAACCTATCGCTTCCTTCTGAGCTATCTGGATGTGCAGGATAAGGTTGTTGTGGAATCCTGCTCACCAGGAACGGACAAGTTCGGCAAACCCATTCCGGATGAAAAGTCCCGCGTTCACAAGGTCGAGTCAGCCCGATACAGTCCGAACGTCATGATTTGTTTCCCGGGCAAAGATGTGGCCGTACCTGGACTGCCTCCGTCCACGAACAAACCGACGGAACCTGACAGCGCAGACGTCGTGATTCGACCAACGATTCCCGACACCAGCAAACCCAGCACGAGTGGTTCTGCGTCAGCTGTCTTCGATAAGAATGCGCGATTTTACGTCGATCCTTATTCTTTGGCAGCCAACGATGCTGCCAACATGAAGAATGCGAATGATCCGAACTTCCCCCTCGTGGACTATATCGCGAAGCAAGGCTCTGCGGTCTGGCTCGGATCATGGTCGGGAAATGTCGGTGATGCTGTGCGGACAGTGGTGGATAAAGCCCAGCAGCAGGATGCCTATCCCGTGTTCGTCGCTTACATGATTCCCTATCGTGACTGCGGTTTGCACTCGGCAGGTGGTCTGGATGCAGCGAAGTATATTCCCTGGATCAATGACATTGCCAACGCTGTCGGCACCCGCAAAGCGATCGTGATCCTGGAACCCGACGCCGTTCCCGGCATGGTTCAGGTTGAAGGCGGCAAACCCTGTTTGAGCACAGAGCTCCGTGCGGAACGTGCGAACCTGATGAAAACCGCCATTGGCGTTCTGAAGAGCAAGCCCAACCTGAAGGTTTTCGTTGATGCCGGTCACTCGGCCTGGTTGAGCGCGGACGTCGTCTCGGGTCTCTTGAAAGAAGTCGGCATTGATAAAGCGGATGGTTTTTCTCTCAACACTTCGAACTACCAGTCCACGGCTGCTCAAATCAGCTACGGTCAATCCATTCGCTCGCAGGTCGGCAACAAGAGCTTTTTGATCGACACCAGTCGTAACGGAATTGATCCGGCTGGCAACACCGAATGGTGCAACCCGCGCAACCGCGCTTTGGGCAAGCTTCCTACTTTTGATACAGGCGTCGACGGCGTTGCAGCCTTCATCTGGGGCAAGCGCCCTGGCGAATCCGATGGTGCCTGTAACGGCGGTCCAGCCGCTGGCAACTGGTGGCGTGAAATCGCCATCGAACTGGCGAAAAATGCTGGCGTAAAATAAGTCCTGACTCTGATTTGGCCAAGGCCCAACCCCCAGGGGTTGGGCTTTTCTTTTTTCGGCAGATCTTGCCTATCCAGCCCTGGAGACTAAGTCCGAGAAGTGGTCGAGGGGTTATCAATGGGTCCATTCGCCAAAATCCTCGTGCTGATCGTCATGCTGCGGAGCGGTGGCCTCTCCGCGTCCTCTGCCGAGGTCCGGGACTATGATCGCCTCTTTTCCGAGCGTGTCGGCGCCACCATCACCGCCCACGGGGATGGCAATGAAGAGCGCGTGCGGGAATCTTTACGCCAGTACCGAAGGCAGCCCGGGCTTGATCCCGAACTTTTCTATCTCGCCACCCGCGAGCTGATCTATTTCCTAAGAAGCCCCGAGGAAGCCCAGACTCTTTTCAAAGAGATTGACGTTCGCAGCGATGACTTCCTCCTGCGTTATCTTCAGGCCAAATATCAAAAGCCGACGATCCGTGACGAGTCTCTGGATGCGATGGAAGGCATTTTCAAAGAATCCCTGGCTTATCCCGCTCTTTACAGCACGATGTCCACCATCGCTCATGACCTGGCTTTCTCCCTCATTAATAACGGCCATCTGATCGATGCGGTCGAAGTCCTGAAGGAAGCCATTGCCCGCCTGCAGGACTCCCGCTATGACTACGATCGCATCTTTCTCCTGGAGGGGATGGCCACGGCCTATTCAGATCGCCATAACTCCGACGACTCTATTCAAAAAGGCATTGGCATCCACGATGAACTGGAGCGCGAACTCTCGCGTCGTTCGCTGGAATGGGACCCCACGTCCTCCATTTTCAATCGGGGTATCGCCTATCTCTTCGCCCTGGGGAATTTTTCATCCGCTATCGAAAATTTTTCACGCATACCCAAAGGCAACCGCACCTATCCGGAAGCCCAGCTGAGTCTCGCTCTGGCCCATCTGGGGCTCGGCCGCACCGAGGATGCTCTTCACTTTTATAGAAAGATCGACCTCGCCAACTACAGCAATGATGGCGACCGCCTGCCTGAAATCCTTTGCCACAAGGCTCTGATCGCCTATGAATTGAAACTCGTGGCCCGAATTCCGGAATGCCATGCGGTCACCCCCAAATCGGCCCCGGATATTCAGTTCATCAGACACAGCATCATGCGGCGCCCCCTGCATCCGGACGATGCGTTCATGCTGCTGCGCCTCCTCGAAAACTACTATCATGATTATCTGAAGCCTCAGGTGAAAAAAGCCATGGGCACTTCGGTTCGTCGGCTGGAACTCGAACGCGCCCGCAGTGAATTGGCTGTGGCCGAGATCAAGGCCGAGCAGCAGCGAAAGCTGGCGGCCTATGAAAAGCAGCTCGGTCTCGTGAAGAATATTGTGATTGCACTCGGTCTTCTCGCCGGACTTGCGCTCCTCTTCATGGTTCATCGCCTGCGTCTGAACAATGCCCGCATTCAAAGTCTCCAGACCTATATCCAGACGAGGGTTCTGAAACGCTTTCTACCGGCGGCCTTGATCGATGAGATCCTCAAGGGTCGATCACGCCTTGATGAAGAGCCCCAAGCCCGCACGGTGACCATACTCTTCGCCGATCTCGTCAGCTTCACCGCCAAATCCGAGGCTCTCGGTGCGCATAAGACCGCCGCACTCCTGCATGCTTATTTCGATGTGATGTCGCGCGAAATCTTCGCCTGCTCGGGGACCATTGATAAATTCATAGGCGATGCGATCATGGTCATCTTTGGGGCGCCACAGGATCAGGAACCGGCAGTCCAGGCGGATAGAGCCGTCCGCTGTGCCCAGGCCATGCTGAGCGCGCTTGATGTATTGAACCAGACGTTTCAGCACGAATATGGGATCACTTTCCAAATGCGCATCGGCATCAACACTGGCGAGGCCATCGTCGGCAGCATCGGCAGCGAAAATAGATCGGACTATACCGTGATCGGGTCCGCCGTGAATCTGGCTTCGCGCATTGAAAACATTGCCGAGCCGAATGGCATTTTCGTAAGCGCCTCGACCGCCCGCCTGATGCCGGATGGCCTTTGTGAAAACCTCGGACCCTATCGCCTGCGCGGCGTCACCGAAGAGCAAAATCTATTCCGGGTAAGAATCCCGGATTCTGCGCGACAGGCTGTTTGAAATTTTGTGTAGGCCTGCTCCCGAATTTCAAAGCGCAAGGTCCTGGATTCAAACATCTATAAAAATCCTTCTCAGGTTTCCCCCAAAGATCCCGATAAGTTTTCTGTGTATGACATGTGAGACGAACCCTACATCCCAAAATCAGGCTGGTCGGATCCTCAAAGGACCCGACCATCTCTTTTTCAACTCATTGAAATCAATCCAAAATAGTGAATTTTGGCCCTCAAGTTCCCCAACTTTTCCGCCGATGACGTGAAAAACGCCACCGAGGGGAACATCGTGAAAAAGCTTATAGCTGCGTGTCTGTGGAACGCTTTGCTTATCCCTATTATGATGAGCGCCTGTCGCAACGGGAGCAGCGTGCCCCAGCTGCAAGACTCTGAACAGGCTGCGGCCCCCAACCAGACCGATGCCTTGCCTCCGGTCGAGGTCTACGATAGCGTGCTTGTTCCTGGCCCGGCCGAGGCTCCCACGCCTGGGGCGACAGCGACTCCCACGACCACGCCGACACCCATACCGCCGACCGCTTTTTTCCCGGACAGCTGCGCGGCCATTAAAAAAGCCAGGCCCGAATCCTTGAGTGGCGTTTATAAAATTTACCTGAACGCAAATCTGGACACACGCGTTGCTCTGGATGCCTCCTGCGATATGCAAACGGATGGAGGCGGCTGGACGCTCATGCTCAGCTACAATCACAAGGGAGGCACGACTCCGACTTTGTCCGTGCGCACCCAGAATCTGCCGCTGCTCGGCAGTGATATCCTCGGTGATGATGAATCGGCGAAAGCTCTTTTCTGGGGTCACGCGGGGAATGCTCTCTTTGCAAAATTCAGCGCGGCCAAGGAACTTCGTTTCTTCTGCCGCTCGTCCGAAAACACCCGCATGATTCATTTCAAAACCGCCGAACCAGGCTGTCTCTCTGCTGCAAAAACAGGCCAGGGAACCTGCCTTAACGTCCGCACTTCGTTTACTGCATTAACAGGACATAACGCGACGCTTCCTGCAAATATGGATCGCTCGGACAGCAATCGACTCGATGCGGTCCTCACATTCAATACCCTGGGCCGCTTTGTGGATGCCGTTCCCGATGTGATGTGGAGTCTCGCGGGTGATGGCGGCAACTCCTGGGAATGCGACTTTGGTAGCGATTCAAGCGCTTTTGACACCATTCATCGAATTTGGTTCCGTTAAAGGAACATCTTTTGCTAGGGAAATGGCCCAGTGCACTCCAATCCACTTCCCAACTCCCTGGCAAGGAAACGATATGCGATTTGATTCTCCTACTTCCGTTAGTGAATCTCCCATGCTCGATTATAAAGCAGTCTTCGAAGCCACACTGTCACCCTATCTTCTGCTCGCGCTTGATTTCACTATCATCGGTGTGAACGAGGCTTATCTTGGAGCCACGCATTCCGAGCGTGCTCGACTTCTGGGACGTAACATTTTTGAGGTGTTTTCCAGCAGAAGCCGCGAAACCATGGAATACTTTGGGCCCTTGCTGTGCCTGTCTCTGGAACGCGTCCTGCGGGAACACGTAACCGATTTCATGGCTATTCAGAAACACGCCATAACTTGTCCCGTGACCGGCATAGCCCAGGAGCGTTTCTGGAGCCCGGTCAACAAACCTGTATTTGCAGCCGATGGTTCGCTGCTGTACATCATTCATCGCGTGGAAGACGTCACAGAATTCGTGCAGAGTCAGAGCTGCTATCCGGGCACCGTAACGGATGTCTATCAAAGATCGCAGGACGTCCAGGCCATTCATCGCGAATTGAAACTCGCCAAGGACAATCTGGAAAGGCTTGTGGCTCAGAGAACGCTTGAGCTTGCCCTGAGCGAAGAAAAATTTCGCCTGATGGCCAATACCATGCCTCAGATTGTCTGGACGGCGAGACCGGATGGCTATGTGGATTGGTATAACGAGTGTTGGTATCAATTCACAGGCATGCCGCGCGGCAGCGACTGGGATGATCCGGGTTCGCCCGTGCACCCCGATGATATCCAAGGCCTGCGGGAACGCTGGCAGGAATCCATCGATACAGGGATGATCTTTGAGAAGGATATTCGCTTCAAACGCCAGACCGATGGTGAATACTGCTGGCACCTGAGCCGTGCTGTGCCGCAGCGCAATGCAAGAGGCGATATCATCTCCTGGATCGGGACCAGCACCGATATTCACGAGCGCAAGACTTTGGCCGATGAATTGCAGCTTGCCAAGGCCGAAGCTGAAGAAGCCAACCGCCTCAAAAGTGTCTTCCTTACGAACATGAGCCATGAACTGCGCACGCCGCTGACAGCCATTACAGGATTCTCACAGCTCCTTCATGAGCAGAATTTTTCGCGCGAGCTGGAAAAGCGCTACCTTGCGGTCATAGATCGCAATGGTCTTCAGCTGCTCCGTATCATTGATGACATCCTTGACCTTTCCAAAGTGGAGGCAGGAAAATTAACCATTGAACGCCTCCGTCTGCCATTGCTCGAAATCATTTCTGACATCCGGGCGCTTCTGGAATTGAAAACTCAGGAAATCGGACTGGATAGTTCCGTCGAAATCGAGGGCCTCGTCCCGGAAATCATTGAATCCGATCCGACAAGGCTCAAGCAGGTTCTGATGAATCTCATCAACAACGCGGTAAAATTCACCAGCCAGGGATGCGTGGACATTCGCATCAGTTACCAGGCAGAGCCCGCGCAGTTACGCTTTGAAATCCGTGATACGGGCCGTGGCGTTTCCCCGGAACAGGCCGCCCGCCTCTTCGCTCCTTTTGAGCAGGCGGACAGCTCCATCACCCGCACCTATGGGGGAACTGGCCTCGGGCTCACACTCTCACGCCACCTCGCGCGAACCTTGGGCGGTGATGTCCAGCTGCGATCAAGCCAGTTGAACCAGGGCAGCAGCTTTATCGCATGGGTGGATCCAGGTCCCATGGCAGGCGTTCGTATGATTGATCACAAGGCCGTGGCGCAGGAGCAGGCAAGGCAGCAGCAGAAAGCACTCCTCGAAAGGTTCACCGGGGCTCTGAAAGGCCGCAAAATCCTGCTCGTTGATGATGCGGATGACAATCGCGCCTTGATCAGTGCCATCCTGCACCGAACCAACGCCACACTTGTGACAGCCCGCGACGGCATCGAATGCTTGGATTATGCAGCGACCGAGGACTTTGATCTGACCCTTATGGACATGCAGATGCCGCGCATGGATGGTTTTGAGGCCACGCGTATCTTGCGACAGAAAGGCTATTCGAAACCCATAGTTGCCCTGACAGCCCATGCGATGCGTGAACAGATCAAGCGTTGCCATGATGCAGGCTGCACAGCTCATCTGTCGAAGCCTGTGAATCATGGGAAGCTGATAGAAACGGTCATGAAACTTATGGAATGACCTGCACGATCGCAGACTCGCCGAGTCGTCGCGCAGGACATCCTAACGAATTCCTTGGCTGGCCGGCAGGCCTGTTTTTTGCATACAATTGAAGCGTCTAAAGGCTTTGATGGAGGCCATTCGAGGTGAACAGCTGCTGTAAAGATTGGGCTCTCAAAGTCGCGCCAAGGCAATCACTGCCCAATGATCAGGTGAGCTTTGAAGAGGAACACGTCTGCCCTACCTGCCAGGAAAGTTATCTGGTCTGGTTTACCAGCATCGGCAATCCGGACAATCGGTCCGCTCAAATCGTCCCTGTCACAATAAAACCGGCAAAAGATATCGTGCAGTCCTCAGGCTACATGCAACCCAGTGAAAACGGTTTAGGTGACGCAATAGCGCCACCCACCAGGGGCTGAGGGGTGTCAGGCCACCGTGATTTCAGGGTTCAGATAGACATCCTGAATCGCCTGCAGAAGCTGAACACCTTCCTGAAAAGGTCTCTGAAATGCACGACGACCTGCAATCAAACCCATGCCGCCGGCCCTTTTGTTGATCACCGCCGTGCGTACTGATTCCGCCAGATCGTTGGCCCCGGTGGACGCGCCACCTGAGTTGATGAGACCAATGCGACCCATGTAGCAATTCGCGAGCTGATAACGGGTCAGGTCGATCGGATGATCCGTCGTGAGCTTTTCATAAATCAAAGGATGCGTCTTGCCAAAGCCCTTCAATTCAGGATCCAGATAGCCGCCGTTATTTTCCGGAAGTTTCTGCTTAATGATATCGGCATGGATTGTCACACCAAGATGATTCGCCTGTCCGGTCAGATCCGCTGCAAGGTGATTATCCTGCTTCTTCGTTTTAAAGGCGCTATTGCGGAGATAACACCACAGTATGGTGAACATCCCCAGTTCATGGGCCTGTTCAAACGCGTCGGCAACTTCCTGAATCTGCCGGCGGGACTGCTCGGATCCCCAATAGATCGTGGCTCCTATGCCGATCGCTCCCATCTCAAAGGCCTTGTTCACGCTCCCGAAAAGAGTCTGGTCATAGGTGTTCGGATAGGAGAGGAATTCATTATGGTTGATCTTGGCAATGAAGGGAATTTTATGGGCGTATTTACGGGCGACAGCGCCCAGCACACCGAAGGTTGAAGCAACTCCACTGCAGCCGCTTTCCAGAGCCAGACGCACGATCGTCTCGGGATCAAACATGGAAGGATTCATGGCAAACGAGGCTCCGGCCGCGTGTTCGATATCCTGATCCACGGGAAATATGGAAATATAACCCGTGCCCCCAAGACGACCGGCATTGAAAAGCCGCTGAAGATTGCCGAGCACGGCCGGCTTGCGATCGGTCGGGATCATGACCCGATCAATAAAATCGGGACCTGGAAGATGAAGGCTATCGCGCCGGATGGTTTCGCAGCGGTGCTCCAAAAGCGACCGGGCCTGAGGTCCCAGAAGTTCCGCAATTTTCGCCGTGGATAGAAAGTCTGCCATGGGGAATCCTTCGAGTTAAGGGCCTACTTGAAAAATGTTGTTATTCAGGCCGATTTTAACTTTTCCAGCACAGCGGCCGCCCACCCTGATGGCAAAAGCGTGACCCGCGGTGGTGTCCACCAAAAGCGGACGCCCGGGACGCCCCCAGCCCATAAAGGTCCAGCGACCCTGAGTATCAATCCAGTGCACTTCAAAATCCACGCCGCCCTGAAAACTGGCTCGGAGCCGCAGAGGACCATTGAAGGACCGGATATCCTTATCACAGCCATAGGCTGCTGCATAGGTAGGAACGTTTTCAAGAGTGGGAGGTGAAGGCGGTGTTGGAGGCGAAGGCGGTGTTGGAGGCGAAGGCGGTGTTGGAGCGGTCGGCGGTGTTGGAGGCGTCACAGGACCATCCTGGTCCCGGCGCAGACGGCCCTGGAAAAAAGCCGATTGGATAGCCGTCCGGTAGGATTCCACCGCACAGGAGGACGTATCCAGACGCAGGCTCTCCCGCGGATCCTGGGGCCGGGATTCATTCCAATAGTTCACGAGTCTGAACTGGGAAAATTGCTTGGGAATGACGTCAAGGGAACTCTTGAGCCAATCCGCTTTACGGCAGGATTGGGCGGGATCTTCGAGGACAGCAAACTTGAAAAGACCTTTCGACGCGCGTTCCGAAACCGCTAAAAATTCCGACCAGCGGTTTTTTTGCACGGGCGATTCCCCGAGCAAAACGTCCTGAAATTGGGGGTAGCTGGAAACATTCTGCAGGTCATGAGCACCTAGCACAGTCAGTCCCAACCAATCGACATAATCGTCTCCAGGATAATAATTTTTCATGGCGTTCCAGACCTCGGAGGGCCGCGCTTCGCTTTCAAGGTGAAGCGCCCAGGTAATGTTGATGGCTCCGACATCCGCGCGTCGAGCCAGATCAATGAGATGACGATACGCGTCCCGATAAATTTCGGGCCCATCCGCCGTTTCCGGGTCACCCCAGCCTTTGGTCTCGGCCCCTCCATAAAGCGAGCCGCTGTGCCGATAGCGGCCTCCATTCGGTTCCGGTGCGAAGGCGATCATGAGTGGAATGCGTTCTCCATCCCTTCCTTTCAAAGCGGCAATGGACTGCAGCATTTTCACAAGGGGAGCATCGAAACTGCCATCGGCGATCTTCCGAAGATCAAAGATCGGATCAGGCTTTCCCGTATCAAGCGAACTATCAAGACCAGGGATGATCCGCACCAAAGCAAAATAACCCGCCGCATAAAGACCAGTGACGGCTTCGCCAGGAAATTCAAAACCATTGCGCCAGTTGCTTTGGAGGCTGACGAGCTGCAGTTTGCGTCCCGCCTGTTCCTCATAACGCCGCACGCGATCCAAAAGATCAGCACTTGAGGCCACGGAATCTTTGGTATCAAGAAAGGCACTGTGAAAAGCGCCCCGTTCGGGAGCCTTTATTTTCAATCCAGATTGGGGACCGATAGGAACTGTAAATCCATCCTGGGCAAAAACGGAAGTAAGACTGCTCCAAACAATGAGACTACAAAAAGCTTTGCATTGCCATAGTTTCATGGGTTTTCCTCCTTGATCCTGCCAGTCCAAAATCGTCCGCGTATGACTGTTGAATCTGATAGGACCGGAGCCTGGAATCAATCGCCAAGTTTGAATCTTGTCGTTTTGTATATTTGCTGCGGCACGATCTCTGCAAGAATGGGAATACGAAATCGAAGGATCTTCGTAAAAGCCGCAGAATCCCATCGCATAGGTTCCCACAGCGCGGATAAGCCTTCATAAAAATCCCGGTCAGTCTCAATCTTTAAAGGGAACGCTCCGCTCGGAATGCCCCGGATAACGAGCTGTCGGATATCACTATCCCGAATTATCAAATAATTCCAAGCTGTTGCATGGATCATTTCGCATTTATCTATTTTTAATGATTCTTCTTCTGACATTTATGCGAAACCCCGCAGTCCGCGTCCGCCTGTCAAATCCATGGTTTAGTCGCAAAACCCATGGCGGCTCTGGCCTTGCAACAGTGTTTGGGCTAGGACGGAAAAACAAGCTAAGAAAAGAGGAGTGGGGTTCATGAGAATTCATCCGAAGTGGATCTATGTATCGGTCCTCGTCACGATGATCGGCTGTACCTTGAAAAAGGAACGCTTCAATCCCAGCATGCCCGCGGCTCAAGAACCGGCGCCCGCCGTGCAGATGCCAGAGCCTTCCAGCACCATGGAAAAAGCTGAAGACGCGGCCCCGGCCCCCAAACCCATGGAAGCGAAAACTCCAAGGGAAGCCCAGATGGACGCGAAAACTTTTCTGGCTTTGAGTGAAGAAGAAGCCATGCATGGCCTGAAGCACGGCGAAGAGCAGATGAAAGTCGTCTGCGAGAAAATCGCCAGCATGCCGAACATTGCCAATAACGCTGTCATGCAGAAATTCTGTGCGCAGAAGATGAGGCCCAAGAGCCTGATCGAACTTCAAACCATCCTGGGTCTTCAGATCGTTAACCCCAATCTGACGACACGCGGTGATAACGGCAGTGGCGGTAACCCCGCCTTTGCCGTCCAGGGTCATTCCAGTTCGCTCGTCGGCCGCTTCGTATCCGCGATCAACCCGCGCGTTCTGCTCATGAGCGCCGGCGCGGTCGGCAACGTGGATCCTAACTTCGTGATCATGGGCTTCGTTCGGGGCGAGC
Source organism: Oligoflexus sp. (assembly GCF_035712445.1). NCBI lineage: Bacteria > Pseudomonadati > Bdellovibrionota > Oligoflexia > Oligoflexales > Oligoflexaceae > Oligoflexus > Oligoflexus sp. The sequence continues at coordinate 36,997 of NZ_DASTAT010000099.1, forward strand.
AGTTCGCCGAGATCATCATCAACTCCCCCACGGGACCAGAATTCTTCCTGGCCGGATTCAAACAGGCCTGTAACAGCAAGCCGGAAGGCTGCAGTGCCGGCGACCTTCTGACTCCAGCCATCGAAAGCAACTGGACGGAATTTTCCCTTTATCACGAAGACGAAATCAAAAACAGCATCGTGGACTGCCGTCAGTGCCATCAGACAGCCGGTCCTGGCACACCCAAAATCCTGCGCATGCAGGAGCTGCAGAATCCATGGACGCACTTCTTCCGTGATAACACGGCCGGCATCAACCTCATCAACGATTACTATGCTGCTCACGGCACCGAAGAGGTTTACGGCGGTATTCCCGGCCCCATGATCCGTGCTTCAGACCCTGCGAACCTTGAAGACACCGTTCGTGAAAACGGTTCGAACGTGCAGCCGAATGAATTCAATACCGATCAGATTCAGGCAGAGGTCGAGCAGTCGTCGCCCAACCAGCCCGAAGACAATACAATTCCTGGCCGCAGTGCCACCTGGGATGCGCTTTTCGCTCGCGTCCTGACCGGCGAGATGATTCCTGTGCCTTATCATGATGTGAAGGTGACCGAACCGTCCCTCTTGACCAAGTATACCAAGCAGTACCAGGATTTCAGAGCCGGGCTTGTACCACTTGATAAATTCGAGGACCACAGGAATGTCCTGCGGACCGATCAGAAGCAGCTCGGCGACATGGGCTTTGCCGTGGCTCCCGAGATGACCCCGCAGCAGACACTCATGCTGGCCTGTGGTCAATGTCACAACTCACGCCTCGATCCCACGATCACGCGCTCGCGCTTCAACGTGAACCTGGCGGCCATGCAGAACGCAGCCGCAGAGATCGACATCGCCATCTCGCGCATCAAGCTGGGTTATAGCCCGGAACGTTTGAAGCAGGATGGGATCAAGATCGTCTCGCCCATGGGAGCCGCGGTGGCCATGGAAAAAGGTGAACATCTTCTGACGATGCCGCCCCGCCGATTCAAGCAGCTGACCGATATCCAGATTGATGCTCTGGTGAAATACTTGGAAGAGCAAAAAAAGACGCTTCCTAAATGACCCCAAGCCCTCAGCAAAACTGAGGGCTTTTTTCTTTGTCGGGCTCGCTGAGAGTTCATGATATGATGGCCGCTACCACTCAAACGGGAAGCCTCATGATCAAGGACTCAGCTGCCATCACCATGGTCGCCTTGTTACTACTGTCCTGCGTATCACAGCAAAGCGTACGATCCGATCGCAGCGCGGTGCCCCGAGGTGAAGACTTAGGCCGCGCTGCCGGTGACCTTGCGCTCTCCAAAATTTATCTCGCGCAGACCCATGTTCTGCCAATGGGCAGCGAAATGCTCAGCCTCATTTCGAATCGTGACACTCTGCTCAAGGTCGATGTCCTGGGAAAAATTGAGGGACAGCCTCCCGCGGGTTCTGTCGAGCTGCAGCTAGGCGATCGGATGGAAACACTGGCTTTGGTCAGTCCCCGCAGTCTCCCGATCAACGCACCATCGGAACCTTCATGGAATGATGCCTATACCGCGATCCTGCCCAGAGAATGGATCCTGCCGGGTCTGAAACTTAAAATCATCGTGGCCTCCGCGATCACCGAACTGCAGCCGAAAATTGGAGCACCCAATCCCCTGGCGCTGACGCTCCTACGCATGCAGGTGTTTCAGCAGCCCAAACCTGCTCTGGAACCGGCAGGCTGGGAGGCCGAGGTCGCCGCCAAGCTCCCTGTTTCCGAACTCAACGTGAACCGCAAGGGCCCCTGGCTTTTCAGTGAAGTCGTCGTGCCGCCACGAGCGGACGTCAAACTTCCCGCCGTGCGCGTGCGTTCCACGGACGAATATCGGCAGAAAACCAGGCTGCCCTTTGATGGTGAGCAGGGTCTTATCCTCGGACTGACCAATGCGCTGCAGGTCGCCGCGGGCGACAATCGTTTGAGCGTCTATTACAGCTTCGCCTCGGGTGTGGGTGTCGGCGGTGGACTTGCGGACAGCTTCACGGCCATGGGCGTGGACGGCAACTATGCTGTGCTCCTGCATGAAGTCGGGCATACGCTTTCGCTCCCCCATTGGGCGAATAACCCTTCGTATCCCTATCAAACCGATCTGGAAGGCTTGCAGGGTGATCCGGGGCATGTGGGCCTTACCTGGGGTTTCGATGGCCGCAAGGGCCTTCAGGGTGAGATTCCGCTCCCCTATTTTATTCCGCCCACTGTTCAAAATAATACGATCGGACGCACGCCGGGCACTTTGAAAAAAGATCCCATGGCTGGAGGCGGCAGTGGGGATCAGGAGAAGGGTTTTTTATTCCGCATGTTCTCCGACTTCAGCGTCCGCAAAATGCAGACCTGGCTGGAGCAGGAACTTGTGCTGTGGGATGAAGCGCAAAAGCAATATGTGAAGTGGGACGCGCAGAAACTTTCCTATCAGCCGATCAAAAATGATGGCGTGAACCTTCCGCAATTCCGCGATGCGGCCACGTACAGCATACTCTATAGCACCAGCGCCGTGACCCCGGAGGCCAACTTTATTTATACTCCGATCGGGCCGCATGCGTCCCATCGCATAAGGACCTTTGATCCATCCCGCACCGAGGATCTGGAGGCGGCGCGACAGAGCTACTGCCTGCCGTCCTGTGACTTCACGCTGCGGGTGCGGGCCGGGGGGCGAACCAAAGATTACCTCGTCCGCGGGACGTGGAAGCCGGACGCAGATCCCTTGAACGTCAACTCGCACTTCGTCGGGGCCTTGAACCTGCCGGCCGCGGATGGGGCTATTCAGGAGGTTAACCTCCTTCTGACGCCCAAGGTGGAAAGCGTGGGTCTGCCTCCGAATCCCCAGCTTCTGGCCCGCTACCTCGCGCCCGGAACGCCTTAGCTCGTCAGATTTGCATGGAATCCTTTCATTTCACATCACGTTTCGTGAGGGGCTGTGGGTGGGAAAAGACGGCCAGCTCGATAAGATGAAAAACATCGAGCTTCCGTCTTTCACGAAAGGAATGAGCATGTATTTCAAAGCCACAGTCATCAGCCTCAGTTTACTCGTCGCCCAGGCGGTCCGCGCCGCGGTCCCTGCCCCCATTGATGCGCCACCGACGTCGATTCCGCCGATCGCGGACACGGCGACTCCGGACGAAATCGATGCGTCCCTGGATGATTTCAAACCGGAAGGCCGCGAATCAGCGGTGCCGCATCCTGATTTCAATCCCTATATCGGCAATAAGCCAAGTGACGATTGGCACAAGGACATGTATCAGCAGCTCTATAAAATGAAGGAAGCGGCCTATTCCGTGAAAAAATGGGGCTATGATAAATCCCATTCGAAGGTCTATGCCTACGGCTACTGGCTGGAAAAATCCCTTGATCAGTACCTGAAATACACCTACGAGTACAAAAACGGTCAGTATTATCCCAAGGCGTATAAGTACAAGAACTATTCTTACTATGCGACACGCGGCGACCATAACTACTACTATTACTACTACGTGCGCCCCATCTATTATCAGATCTACCGCGAGATCGCGTATTATTCGGGCCGGAATGATTCCTACTACAAGGGCACATTCAGCAACTTCTCGAAACGCTATAAGTCCTACACACGCTGTAACTATGGTTACAACGGCGACGATGCCAAGTCGAATTTTGATACGGAATCGGAACTGTTCGAAAAGAACGCGGGTCTTTAACGAAAAAGAGAGGGCTCGGCCCCCGGCCTGGCCCTCTCCCTTTTCAGCGGGCGCTGATGATCTTTTGAATCCAAAGTCTATTGCGCGCTTCATGCACGCTCGTGTAACGGTCCAGGATATTCTGCTGATATTCCACAGTCCCGTTCAGAATGCCGAGCTGCTGCCAACGGCCATCGCTGCCGCGGAACACGATCGGTCCACCCGAATCACCCTTATTCGTATACGCAGCGGCCATCACGATCGAACCACTGGAATCGCTCGTGGAATAGGTGCGGGCCGAACGTGAACGCATTTCCGCGCCGGCATTCAAAGTCCTGTCATGCTCGCCGGTTCCCACGGCCAGGACCGTGGCGCCCCGTCCAGGATAGCTGCTGGCCAAAGGCAGCGGCTTGATGCTGGTGGGAAGTGGTTCGGCCAAAGTCAAGACAGCGAGATCGGCGAAACGCTGATCATCGGCCTGGAAATCAAGGCGCGAGGCATCGATGCCGGCAGGCAGATCAAACTTCAAAACGGCCAGACTGTTTTTCTGAGGAAGCGCCTGACCCGGGCCGTAGATATTCACATAGGGTTTGCCGGTTCCACCCTGCACGCAATGAGCCGCGGTCAGGACATGACGCGAAGTCAAGGCTGTTCCTGTGCAGGATCCCAGCGCTGTATCACTGACCAGAACCACCGAGCTGCCCCAGGTTTGGTCGGCGCGACCAGCCACGATATCAAGATCGGAAGAGGCGGTGGACTCACCGCAGGCGTGGGCCAGGAGTGCGAGGAAAAGAGGAGACCAGATTTTCAAACGCATAAGGATCCTTTCAAACTCAATCAGGACAAGAGCTTCGCAGAATAATCCAGATGAAGCGCCTTGTCCAGACGGGCTTCTAACGTTCCTCGCCATGCGATGCAAGTTTTGGAAAGAGCTGGGGAAAGCCCTGCTGATGCCAGTAAGGGTAAAGGACGCGAGCTTCGCTGGCTGCATCCAGGCGTGCAATCTCGTCCGCGGAAAGCGACCAGCCCACGGCACCCAGGTTCTGCATGAGTTGCTCTTCATTGCGTGCACCGATGACGATATTCGAAACGGTGGGACGCGCCAGGATCCAGTTCAAAGCCACCTGCGTGATGCTCTTGTCACGTTCCTGCGCAATCGCTTCGAGCACATCGACGACGCGATACAAAAGCTCGTCTTCATAGCTGATGAATTGAATCTGACCGAGGCGGCTGTCCTTCGGCGCCGTTTGATTCCGCCGGATTTTTCCGCTCAGAGCACCGCCTGCCAATGGACTCCACACCATCGTGCCGACGCCCTGATCCAGACCGAGGGGCATCAGCTCCCATTCCAATTCGCGGCCCACCAGGGAGTAGTAAACCTGATGCGCGATATAGCGGCTCCAGCCGTGGCGCTCGGACACCGACAGCGACTTCATCAGATGCCAGCCCGAAAAATTCGAGCAGCCGATATAACGAACCTTGCCCGACCGCACCAGATCATCCAGGGCGCTCAGAGTTTCCTCGACCGGCGTGAAACTATCGAAGCCATGCATGAAGTAGACATCAATATAATCCGTGCCGAGCCTTTTCAAACTGGCTTCACAGGACTGCACCAGATGATGCCGCGACGAACCATAATCATTCGGTCCTTCGCCCGTGGGAAAGGTGGCCTTGGTCGAAATCAAAGCCTTGTCGCGCCGCCCTTCAAGAGCCTTGCCCAGGATGCTTTCCGCAAGGCCTCCGGAATAGACGTTGGCCGTATCAAAAAAATTCAGTCCCGCGTCCATGCAGATCGAGACAAGGCGGCTCGCTTCCTGAACGTTCGTCTCGCCCCAGGCCTTGAAAAATTCTCCCGATCCGCCGAAGGTGGCCGTTCCAAAACTCAGCACCGGAACCTTTAAACCTGATCGACCCAGTCTTCTATAGTCCATGTTGTCCCTCTTTCTGATATGCAAATGCCTTCAGTGATAACGAATCCGGGGATTCCCTGTACAGCTTTTTTCCATAAATTTTCGAAATTTACAGAAAACGCCCCAGTCGACGTTCCGTGAAGTCAGCGGCATCTGTACACAGGGTTTGGCATGAATTCATATTTTTCTGACATGAGTGTCTTTTGCTCGAAATCCTGGCCCAGGAAAGAGAAATATAAGCCGAAAAGATGAGGGACTGGTTCCTCTTTTCCGGGCAGGAGGCGGCGTTTGGCAGCTTTACAATCCATACTATCCAAAGCCTTGGACTATGCCACCGACCATCCGGGGCTGAGTCAAGAGGATATTAAAAAAATCCGCATGACCCACGTCGCCTGCGGTGTGCAGTCGGTGAACCTGATCACCTTGACGTTCATCCTTCTCGCTTTTAATATCTATTCCTTCTTCCCCTGGCTTTTCCTGGAACTCCTGGGCCTCATAGCCTGTTTGCACCTCGAAAAAAAGGGCCGATTCACGCTGGCCAAAACTGTCTTCTATGTCCCCATACTCCTCGCCGTGGCCGTCGCCTGCGCAGGTTTTGATGAAAAACTCCCGGTCATCGTTTATGGATTTCCACTCACCATCGCCCCGTTCCTGCTTTACGGCCGAAAGGAAACCAAGGTCATGTACCCGCTCGTTTTCGCGAGCGTCATACTCCTGGTGGCGGGTAACTTTGCTGCGGGCTTTCTGGATCCGATTTTTCCGATGTTCAGTCTTGCCGTCCTCCCGACGTTGACGGCCATTATCTTCAGCATGGCCCTGATCCTGACCGTGATGATCGTCCGCGGTTTTTTCGAAGAGAGTTACCGGGCCGAGCAAAAATACATTGAAGCGGCCAATACCATCTCGGAACAAAAGGAGCGCCTGCAGACCGTCTTCGATATCGTCGAGGAAATCATTCTGGTCGTCGGCGAAGGCGGCCGGATTCAGGAGGGCTTTTCCAAGTTCACGCGCTCGGTCATTCAAAGGCCCGAAGGCGATATCATCGGGCAGAATGCTTTCGACCTTCTGATCTCATCAGCCCACCATGATAGGGACGAGGTGGATCAGTGCCGCTCGGCCCTTGAAATGGCGCTCGGAGCCGCGGAAATCCAGTGGTTCGTGAATCAGGATAAGATCCTGCGGGAGCTGGAATTCACCTTCGCCGGTCAGCGCAAGGTCCTGGTCCTGAACTGGCAGCCCATCATCCGCAACGGCATCATCACCAACCTGCTTCTGATGGCCCGTGATATTACCCTGAGCCGACTGCATGATCGCATCAAGAGCGAGCAGCAGGAAAGGACCCAGGCCCTGATTGGAATCGTAGCCGCCATCATGAAAAGCAGTCGTCAGGCCGTCGAAGGTTTTCTGGTCAAATCCCAGCAAAAGCTCCAGGCTGTGGATGCGCACAACACGCAATCCGTCTTCTTTGAGCTGCACACCCTGAAAGGGGTCGCGCGTTCGCTTGGTCTGCAGGAAATCGCCAATCGCATCCACATCATGGAATCCTCGATCCGCGGCATGAAGGCCGCGGAACTCGGCAGCAAGTTAACAGCTCTGCGCGATTATATCGAAAGCAACCTGCAGATGGTGCGGGACATCGCCGGATCGCAGACCTCGTCCTATCCGATCGCTTTTCAGAATCTTTACGATGTGGCGAGTCACACCCGCCTCAACCTTTATTCGCTCCTGGAGAAGCACCAGATCGCGCTGGACTATTTTCGCGTGGATGATGCTGTCCTCGGCTGGAATTCAGCGGCTTTGGAAGTGATCCATGAGGCTTTGCTGCATGCGATCACCAATACCATAGATCATGGCTTCGTCTTTCCACGCCTGCGCCAGCAGCTGACGGCTCCCAAAGTCCAGCTGGATCTCAAGGCCTGGCACGAGGATTTTGATACGGTGATCGAGCTGAGTGACAACGGCAATGGCATCGACGACAGGGCGCTTCAGGCCCTGGCCAAACGCTATGACTTTGATCTTGCGCGGTTTGAAAATCCGCTCGATCTGCTCTTTGAACCGGGCGTCAGCAGCACGACGGAAGTATCCCTGACCAGCGGCCGCGGAGTCGGCACAGCCGCTGTGCGGGACGCGGCCACGCGTTTGAAAGGCAAGGCCTCGCTCAGGCGGAATCCTGAACGCGGTCTGACGCTGCGCCTGACGCTGCCGCGTGAAACCAGCCTCTATTCCACGCACACGCTGCAGATTCGCGGTCATAAAAGCAGTGATGCTGTTTAAGACCGAATGGCCTCCAGCAGTTCGCGCAGATGCGCGAGGCGCGTCGTTGGATTGATGAGGGTCGTTCGCAGATAAAGCCGTCCCCTCAGCCTTGTCTGGACCAAATAGAAACGTCCGCTGGCGATCAGGCGGCTTCGAATCTCTTCCTGCAGCCTGTCGCTGTCCTCATCACCCGCCTTGCCTTTATAACGAAAGCAGACGATGTTCGCGTCGGGCAGGACGGCAAGTTCAAAGTCGGGAGCGTCACGGATCAGCTGGGCGAAGTCCTTGGCCAGCTGTCCCATGGAAGCGATATAGTCGGCGAAAAAGGACTCGCCATAGCTGGCAAGGCTTGCATAGAGCACGAAGCCCATCATGTTCTTCGTGCATTCCAAAGTCCTGAGGCCCAGGTCATACCAGTTATCACGCGCCGTATGCGCATCCCCGAAAAGATAGGAGGCACTCTGCGCGAAACTTTCATAGGAATGCTTGCCTTGCCGGAACATAACCGCCGTGATCAGGGCCGGCGTCAACAGCATTTTATGCGCGTCCCAGACGACCGAATCCGCGCGTTCGATACCCTTCAGCTTGTCTTTCCAGGCCGGAGCCAAAACAAACGAAGCTCCATGCGCACCATCCACATGAAACCAAAGTTCATGTCTTGCCGCAAAGTCGGCGATCGCATCCAAGGGATCCATGGCCCCGGTAGCTGTGGAGCAGGCGCTGCCGACCACGGCGATCACCCGGCGTCCCTGCCTCGCCGCTCGCTGCAGGCCATCTTCAAGACGATCCGCGCGCATGCGAAAGTGCTCGTCACTCGGAATCAGGATAACGCCCTCTTCACCCCAGCCCATGATCTGGGCGGAGCGTTTGATGCAATAGTGAGCCTGATCGGAAACCAGAACAGCCAGAGGCGGTGCCGAACCCTGTCCCTCACGCCACACATCAAAGCCTGCCTTGGCCTGCCGTGCGGCGAGAAGCGCAGTCAGATTACCGGCAGAGCCTCCGGAGGTGAGCACACCATCGGCGTCCTCGCCATAACCAAGGTGGCGAGCCATCCACAGCAGGGCACGCCGCTCCATGGCTGTGGCCACCATACCCATCTCATAGACGGCGGAACCATTATTGAGGAGCGAGGATAATAGAGAAAAAAGCCCCGTCAGGGGCAAAGGCGAAGTAACCTGATGACCCACATAATGCGGGTGATGCAGATGATTCGATCCGGCGACGACCTCACGCATCAATTCCTGAGGATCCCGCGGCTTTTCAAAATCAGACGACCAGCGCTTCAGCATCGCGTCGGGTGGAACCCAGGGAAGCACAGGGCCGGCCGTCCTGGGATCCCCAACTTTTTGTAGGTAATCAGTGAGCAGATCGACAGCCGCGTGCGCATGACGTCGAAAATTTTCCGAATCCCAGGCGTCAGATGTTTGCAAAGTGTTCTCCTGGATCGTGGTGCTTGACTTGAAGCCTTCTACAAAGATCCAGGAACCAAGGGAAGAAAAAACGTCAGGCATGGGAACAGGCTGGGAAGCGCACCCCTCCTGCATTTTAACTTTGAAAATGATTCTCAACTTCGCTATCATTACCCCGGACAACTGAGGAGAACTGGAAAATGATCAAGAATTTTGGTGCTTTTAGCTGTGCAGTGGCCATGGGCCTTCTCACAGGCTGCGGTGGTGATAGCGACTCGAATGACACGACAGCGGCCACTCCTGCCGAGCCAACCCAGAAGGTTTTGGCGGTTTCCGCAAGCGGCCATGATCGGCTCTTCGGCGTCGCGTTTGACAGCCAAGGCAACTTCTATGCGACGGGCTCCGTGGCGGATTCGACGGAAACCACCGCGGATTCAAAAATGCTCGTCGCCAAATTCAAAGCCGATGGTGAACTCGATACCGGCTTTGGAACCAATGGTTACGCCATTCACAATGCGATCGTCGGTGCGGGCGGTGAAGTGGCTCGCAGTATTCTTTTGCAGGATACGGGCAAGATCGTTATTGCCGGAACGGTGGAACACGCTGGGGCCCAGGATGCCCGTGACCGCGATATCGCCCTTCTGCGTCTGAACGCAGATGGATCCTTGGACAGCAGCTTTGGAACGAATGGAGTTGTGACCCTCGATCTGAGCGAAGGTGAAGTCAGTGGAACGAGTTTCGTGGCCGACAGTCTGGGTGGTTTGACTGCCGATAGCAGCGGTCGCCTTGTGGTTCATGCCTCGAAGAAACGTGATGGGGCCACCGATACGGATTTTGTACTGCTGCGCCTGAGCGCCGACGGTGTGCTCGATACGAGCTTCGGCACCGCGGGTCAAACCTCTCTTGATATCCGAAATCTCAGTGCGACGCCGAAGCCTGCTTTGATTTTGCCGAATGGTCAAATCCTGGGAACGGGTTACATGCGGGATGGCAGCGTCGTGGTTCCTGTCATCTACCGCACCGATGCCAATGGTCAGCTTGATACCAGCTACGGCGTCAACGGCATCTACAGCGAAGCCGTTCTGAGTGCCGTCACGGAAGTTTACTCGGCGGCTCTGCAGGGTGACGCCATTGTCACGGTCGGTTATGGTCGCAATAATGAGCAGGAAAATCTTGATTTCCTTTCACTGCGCATCAAAGCCGATGGAACCCGTGATACGGCCTTCGGCGGCAACGGCTATGTGCGCGTGGATGCAGCAGGCTTCAATGATAACGGCCGTAACATGACAGCGCTTCCGGATGGCCGCATGCTGCTGGTCGGTGGTGGCCGCACGGCGGAGCAGGCTGTCGACGGCATGGTCGCTGTTCTGGGCGTCGATGGTTCCGTGGATGAAGGCTTTGCCGAAAAAGGCACCAAACTTTTTGATTTCGGCGGATCTGCGGATTTCCTTTGGGGCGCGGCCGTATCCCCAACCGGCGATAAGGCTGTGGTCGTCGGGCTGAAAGGTGCAGGAGCCGAGGGCGGCAATGATGATGCCGCTCTCGTGCTGATTCCTTTGAAGTAAGACGCTGCGCTTACCGGGCTGGCATCGGCGGCAGCTGACTGATGATGAACTCATTCAGAAGCCACGATGCCTTCGTTCTCGCCAGGCATGCGACGCGCAAATGCCATAGAACCAAGCCCCTGTATAAATATGTACTTACCCCTGATCGCCAGGCCTTCCTGCCCTCACCCCCCTCACAACCCAGCAACGCGAAAAGACACTTGCTTTTCCATTCGGCCTTCGAAGATGATATGCATAACCAAAATACCTAATTTTCATCCGAGGCCAGCATGCGCGTACTCCTTCTATCGCTTTTGCTTTGTTCCGAAGCACTCTTTGCCCAGAAAAAGCCGCGCTACACGATCGCGGTCGAGAATCAGAACTACATGCCCTACTTCCGGGTCGACGGGAACGAGTACCTGGGTTTTGCCCGCGAGCTGTTCGACCTCTTCGCGGCCGATGCCGGCATTGAATTCGAATACGTCCCAAATCCCATCCACCGCATTTACGCCAACTATTTCGACAAGAAGAGCACTCTGGATTTCAAATTCCCGGATCGCCCGGAATGGGCCTCAGACCTTCGGAAAGGCCGGACGCTCCACTATACGGACGATATCGTCGAGTTCACCGATGGCGTGATGGTAAGACCCAAAAACCTTGGCAAAGGACTCAAAGGCCTGACCAAACTCGGCATGATAGCTGGCTTCACGCCCTTTCAATATGCGCAGTATATCAAGTCCGAGAAAAATCCTGCCGGTACGATCACGCTGGTCCCCAATACTTCCCTCTCGGCGCTCTTCGCCCAGCTGGAGGCTGAAAATCGCATCGATGGCGTCTTCATCAACCTGGCGGTTGCCAAATACTCCCTGGTCAACGATCAGAAGAAGGTTGATCTGGCGGTTTTCGACAAAGAACTTCCACACGACACCTCAAGCTATCAGCTTTCCACCACAAAACACCCGGATATCGTTAACAAGTTCAATGAATTTATGAAAAAGAAGAAGTCCGAAGTGGCCGTTCTCAAGCAAAAATGGGGATTGTAATTCATGCAAAAGCTAAGTTGTCTGATCGGTGCAGTGACCCTGGTGTGTGGCGCGGAATCCATGGCTTTCGATTGGGGGGCCACGCGGCTCGTCTATCTGCGGGGCGATGGCTACGAAAGCCCTAAAACGACCCGCTTTGAAGACGGCAAAGTGATTGTTGACGAGGCCGAGAAGAATGAGGCCGACATCGTAACCTTCGAGCATGTGAACGGCACGAAGTGGGGCGATACCTTCTTCTTCCTGGATGCCACCAATTCGTCGACGCTGCGCGACGACCCCTATTTTGAATTCAATCCGCGCATCAGTTCCAAAAAGAACCTGGACATGGACTACGGTTCGGTCGTCGATGATGTCCTGGTTACGCTCCAGTACAATGCCGGGAAGAATGCCAACCCCGTTTACCTTTATGGTTTGGCGGTGGATTGGAAAGTGCCGGCCTTTGACTTTGTGCAAACCCACTTCTATCTGCGTGATGATCGGGCCATCGAAGGCACTTCGAGCCAGCTGACCGTGGTCTGGTCCTCGAAGTTCCAGGCCGGCCTGAATCTCGAATTTTCCGGGTTCCTTGATTACGCCACCCAGGAAGGCAAGGAGGCCACAGGCATCTCGGTCGCCAACCTCTTGGCCCAGCCCGCTCTTTACGCCTTGGTCACGGACAGCTTTGCCGTAGGGCTTGAGTATCAGTACTGGTCGAATAAATATGGTATGGAAGATCTGCAGGATAGCGTTCCTCAGCTGGCCATTCGCCTGAATCTTTAATCGCGATCCGATCGGCTCGGAGGTCCTTGATTCAGCTTTTAGGAAGGGTGATTATGAAATTGACCTACAAGGTCCTGGTTCTCCTCATTGTGTCCATCGTGGGTACGTTTTCCATCACCACCGCCATCGAGCTGAGTAAACTGGAAAAGGACTTTTCCGAGCAGAATTCCACAGCTCACAAGATCATTCTCACCAATCTCGTCAGCAACCTGGCAGGCGCCATGTTCAACATTGATACGCCCCGTATCAATGCGCAGGTCACCTCGTCCTTCGAGTTCGGCAATATCGCCTCGATCCTCTTGATCGACGATCGGGGCAAGATTACCGCCTACTATACCCAGGATCCCCGGGATAATGGCCCCGTGAAAGCCAGTGATGCCGCCTATGCCGCCTGGTCGGAAGAGGTTCTGGACACCTTTCGCAAGCCCTCACTTCCCTATAATTCCCTGACCTCCAGCCTCGTTCAGGATCTTGGGATCCTGAGTCCGGGCATCCAGCGCTACAAGGCTACGCTCTGGTATAACGATGGCGATAATCAAACCTTCGTCGGCCATGTGCTTTTCGATTTTTCCGTCCGTCAGGTGGCGGCCAAAGTCCGCACGGCGGCGATCACCAAAATTATATCCGCGACGATCATGGCCACGATCCTTCTTTTTGTGATCTTCTTCTTCCTCAGGATTTCGGTCCTGACCCGCGTGGAATGGCTGAAGTCCGCGGCCAACCGGATCCGGCAAAGGGATTTCACGGCCCGCACGGCGCTTAAAGGCAGCGATGAAATCGCTGTGCTCGGCAACACCTTCCAATCCATGTCGGATGAAATCCAGAGCTATCAGATGGATCTGGAGAACAAGGTCAAGGACCGGACGCGGGAACTCCAGGAAAGCCGTGACAAGATCAAAGTGGTCTTCGATACGATCGACCAGGGCATCCTGAGCTTTGATGGGAGCTTTAAGGTCGATAGCGAATACTCCATAAAATCGCTGGAAATCCTGGGAGTCAGCGGCGAGGACTTGCTGCAGAAGGGCCTGAGGGCCTGTCTTTTGGATAGGATCCAAATGACCGAAGACCGTCGTGATCAGATGCTGGCTGCGATCAACTCCATCATAGGCGACGATGAAATCGCTTTGATCGGCAACCTCCCTCATTTGCCGCGCGAGGGCAGTATTCAAGATAGCAGCGGATCCAGCCGCTTCTTCCGCTTCGCCTGGTATCCCATCGTGAACAAGGAAGATGACAGCATCGCAGCTCTGCTCGTCAGCATCACGGACTTGACCAAGGAAAAGCAGGAGGAAGAGCATAAGCGCCAGCTCTCGATCCGCAATCAACAGCTCATTGCCCTGGTGGCCTCTGCGCAGAATCACGGCATGGGCAGCATCGGCAATTTCCTGAATCAAGGCCCGCGCATCATTAAGGACATTCAGCAGAACTGGGACAAGCCTGATACCCTCCTTCATCTGCACACGATCAAAGGGGAGGCCCGATCCCTCGACTTCAATGATCTGGCCGCCTCGGTCCATGACTCGGAAACGGCCGTGAAGCAGAAGGTGAAAGCCAGCATCATGGAGCAGCTGCAGACGACTTTGCAGATCTTTCAAAGCTACATCTCCATCTTTGAACAGACCTTCAACAATCAAAAGCGTGCGCAGAGCACCTTCGTGCAAGCCGCCAGCCGGCTGCATCAAAACCTCAGGGAGCGCCTGGCCCAGGAGGGCCTTACCCTGGAACGCTTTGAGATCCTCGATCACTATGGAAACTGGGATGAGCAGCTCGTCGAGCAGGTGATCGCCCCTTGCCTCGTGCATGCCGTCACCAATAGCCTTGATCACGGCTTTTTGCTGCCAGAGAAAAAACACGGGGAAAAGCGTCCTATCATCCTCTCGCTGCGATCCAGGCCGACGGAGTTCGGCTTTGCCGTGGAGATCAGCGATCAGGGCTATGGCATCGACGAGGATGCGGTGCTGAGCAAAGCCAAGGAATTGGGAATTGACACGAAGGCGTTTCGCGCCGACGAGATCATCTTCATGCCTGAGTTCAGCACGGCCGAACAGCTGACGATCAGCTCCGGTCGCGGCATCGGCATGGCCGCCATCAAGAAGCTCGTCGAGCATCATGAAGGACGGATTCATTTGCAGAGCAGGTTCAAACAGGGAACGACGCTGACGCTGGAGTTCCCGAAGGCCCAGAAGCGCCAGTTGTCCAAGGCCGGTTGAGCGGTCCTGGTCGTTTCATATAACGCTCTCGCCGAGGAATCCACTATGCGTATTCTCCTGCTTTTCCTGCTCCTGTTACCGGACTTCGCGCAATCCGCATCATTCAAGGTGGGCGTCGAGTACCTCGACTACTATCCGGCCTATAATTACATCGGCAAACCCTCCGATGCCAGCGCTTCCAAGGATATACTCGATGACTTCGCCAAAAAGCACGGCCACACCTTTGAATACGTGCCCCTGCCGGTCAATCGCCTCTATGAAAAGTTCCTGGACGGCACTCTCGATTTCAAATTTCCCGACCACAAGTTTTGGCAAACGGATCTGAAGCGGAAGCACAAGGTGATCTATTCCGATCCTGTCTTCGAATTCATTGATGGCGTGCTGGTTCGCGATCCCAAGGCCGTGAAGGGCCTTGCCGATCTGAAAAAGGTCGGAAGCTTCCGCGGGTTCACGATCTTTGATTACAAAGCCGAGATCGAAGCCGGAAAGATCGAAGCCAAATATTTCGACTCCTTCCGCGAACTGATCATCGCCACGCTGAAGGGCTCTGTCGATGGCGCCTACCTCAATATCAAGGTTGCCGATTACAACCTGGAACAGATCAAGAAAGAGCACCCGGAATTGGGCACCTTGGTTTTTCAAGAAAGCCTTCCCTTCACACGCAGCGCTTATCATCTGTCAACGCTGCGACATGAGAAGCTTATGAATCAGTTCAATCAGTATCTGAAAGAGCACCGGACCTTCATCAACAAAGTCATTGCTGAACGCCGGGTTGGCATATAAAAACCCGCAGAAAAAGGTCTGGCTTAAAGAGTGCAGACCTCTGGTGAAAAACCCGTCTGCTTTTCAAAAATTTCTCTCATGCCTTGCTTTTTTTTAAGAAGGGTTGTCTTGAACGATGATTTGAGATAAGCCTTTTCTCGTCGTTTTCAGGGTCCGAAGATATCGCATGAAATCTGTCACCAAACACAGACTCACGCATCTGAGGGAATTTTCCGGTTGACGGATCGCATCGAATACTTCATTTCAATAGTTCAGTTTTTTTTCACGAGTCATCGTCCCGAGTCCTGTCGCATGACGAGGCGAATAGTCAAATCAAGGTTATAGACTCCGCTGCCGGCCGATTTTCAAGTCGGGAGCCCATACCGCTTCATCCCCAGGATGGACGCTGGAGTCCTTTTGCCTGGCGGCTTTCAGAGCCGCATTTCTCAACACAGGAGTTGTAATGAATCGAATTTTCTCTTCTGGTCTGATCCTCTTGGGTGCCATGGCCTGCGGTCAGCAAAATTCTGAAACATCGAATCCAGAATCCGTAGTGTCCACCCAAAACAAATGGCCAGATCCGAGATCGGTTCCCGTATGCATCATGAATCGGGGTGATGTGTCGGACGAACTTTTCAACGATATCAAAAATCATGTGACCAATGATTACTCCAGCAAGGCCGGCATCGGTTTGGTCGGCTGGGGATCATGTACGGCAGCGGACAAGAGCGCGCGGGTCATTCGCGTCACCTTCAGTCGGGTTCATAACTGGTATGGAAGCAAAATAGGCGCTGGCGGCGGTCTTTCGATGGTGGGTGCCTCCCGCTATTCCTGTGGCACCGGCTGTCAGGGCGGAACGATGCGGATTGATGTCAGCCAGGACGGTCGTTATCCATCGTCAGGCAGCTGGGCCAGAAATTTTGCCACCACGCAGACGCGGGCCACTGCCGTTCACGAGTTCGGTCATGCGCTCGGTCTTTTGCATGAACACGAAAGGACTGATGCTCCTGGCTGCGGGGATTATGATGACAAGGTTCGCGAAAACGACTGGAATGTCTATGTTGGTAACTTCGATGCCAACTCCATCATGAACTACTGTCACAACTCCAGCCTCAGCACACTCTCGCCCGGTGATGTCGCAGGCCTTCGTTACCTCTATCCAAGCCTTGCGGGAACCAGCATTCCGTCACGGCCGAGCCCGCTTCCCAAACCCGCTCCGGCCCCCACTCCTGTCAAGGATAAGCTGACGACGTTCGGCCCCTTCGGCAACAATGAAAACCGGGTTCTCATGACCATCCCGTCCAGTGCGGGTCGCAATGTGAGCTTCCCCTTGTCGGTTGATCTGGAACAGCACGCGGCCTGTGAATACGATTACGTGGTCGTGGAAGATGCCCGCGGCTGGAGATCCTCGCGCTACTGCGGTCGCACCACCTGGAATCTGAATGGTCTTGTGACGCCTGTCAGGATTACCTTCCATTCCGACCCGGCTGTCGCATCCAAGGCTGTGAAAGTTGGTAAAATTGTCGCCACCGGCCAGCCCAGCGCTGCAGACGAAGCGCGGGAAGCCGAAGAACCAGAAGACATGACCGAAGTTTCGGAATAAGGATTCACAAGGCAAGTCAGGGACTGCGAGAGGCTGGGTATTCGGCACGATCCGTTTCCTTGCCCGGGTCCTTGGCTACCGCCCGGGCTCTTTCGCGATAGTTCCTGGATACCGACCTGTCCAAAAACGCAGAGGATCGACCGCAATGACGAGTGGAGCTGTTCGCTTCATTCAAACGGTCGTCTCATGAGCTGTCACGATCTTCATGATAGAGTCGTGGAATCAAGCAGGAGATGCGCGGGCTTCCAGAATCCATCGCCGGTCTTTTGATAAAGGCCCTTCATGCTTTCCACGACGTGCTTCAGTCCCAGCCGCTCAGCGTAATACATGGGCCCCCCGCGGAAGGCAGGAAAGCCGTAACCACTCAGGTAGACAAGGTCAATATCCGAGGCCCGCTGGGCGATCTTCTCCTCCAGGATACGTGCCCCTTCATTCACCAGAGCCAGGATGCATCGTTCGACGATCTCCTGATCCGTCACCGTTCGCGGCTGAATGCCTTTTTCCCGACGCCAGGACGCAATCAGCTCCTCGACGATCGGATCGGCCTCGCCTTCACGGCGATCGGTCGCATACCGATACCAGCCCGACCCTGTCTTCTGCCCGAAGCGTCCCATTTCACAAAGTCGATCGGCGATCCGGGGATAATGCGGATCCGGCTCCACCTGGAGTTTATGCTTGCGAATGGCCCAACCGATATCGTTGCCGGCAAGATCGCTCATGCGGAAAGGTCCCATGGCCATACCAAAAGCTTCCAGAGCATTATCGATAGCGTAAGGACTTGCGCCTTCTTCCATAAGGTTCATCGCCTGCTGACTGTAAGCCGCGATCATGCGATTGCCTATGAAACCATCGCAGACACCGGAAACCACGGCGGTCTTCTTAATGATTTTGGCCAGAGCCATGGCCGTCGCGAGGACCTCGGGTGACGTCTGTGCTCCGCGCACGACCTCAAGGAGCTTCATGATGTGCGCGGGACTAAAAAAATGCAGCCCCAGCACATCCCCCGGACGCTGCGTCACGGCCGCGATCGCATCAATATCGAGAGTCGAGGTATTGCTGGCCAGGATCGCGCCCGGCTTCGCGATTTGATCCAAAGCCTTGAAAACCTCCTTTTTGATATCCATGTTTTCAAAGACCGCCTCGATGATCAGGTCCGCGTCTTTCAGCGCGTCATAGGTCAATGCCGCAGTCAGGAGCGCCAGCCTCCTTTCATAGTCCTCCTGCTTCAATTTGCCTTTTTTTACAGAGCTTTCATAATTTCTGCGGATGGTCGCCACGCCCCGATCCAAAGCCGCCTGCTCACGCTCGATCAGGATCACGGGCAGCCCTGCATTTAAAAAATTCATGGCTATGGCGCTGCCCATCGTGCCGGCTCCGATGACTCCGACCCGCTGCACGGAACGCGGCTTGATGCTGTCGGGAATATCGGAGATCCGGCTCGCCGCGCGTTCGGCGAAAAAAGCATGACGCAAAGCCTGGGAAACGTCCCCTGTCACCAGCTCCTGAAAAAATTCACCCTCCAGCTTGAGCCCCTCATCAAAAGGCAAGGTAAAGGCCGCGCGCACAGCGGCGACACATTTTTTAGGAGCCGGATAATGCGGGGAAAGAGTCTCTTCGGTTTTCTGACAGAGTTTTAAAAAATCATCCGACGCCGTCAGCTGCAGGTCACGAACTCTTGGCAGCTTTTGTTTTTCTTGAATGACCCGATGCGCAAAGGCCAAGGCAGCTTCAAAAAGCTCCCCGTCCACGATCGCATCCAATAGTTTGGTTTCCTGAAACGCGCGGGCCGGTAGAGCCTCGCCTGAAACGATCAGCTGCAGCGCCATCGGACCTGGAACCAGACGCGGAAGTCTTTGCGTGCCGCCCGCGCCGGGCAAAAGACCGAGTTTGACTTCCGGCAGCGCGATCATCGCGTCCGCAAGAGCGATACGGAAGTGACAGCCCAAAGCAAGCTCCAAGCCACCGCCCATGCAAACACCACCGATGGCGGCAATCACCGGCTTTTGACTGGATTCCAGCGTGTGGATCAGACGCGGCAGAGTCGGTTCCAAAAGGCCTTTCCCTGTCTTGAATTCGCGGATATCGGCGCCTCCGGAAAAGACCCGGCCGGCGCCGATCAGCACGATGGCATCAATCGCACCATCAGTGGCAGCGGCTTTCAGTCCGTCATCAATCTGCGTTCTCAGTTCGTGGCTCAGACCATTGACGGGCGGACTGTTTAAAGCGATGACGGCAACGTTTCCATGTCGATCATAGGGCTTTTTCATAGGCTCTCCTTTTCATGTATAGCGACGTGTCAACCATTCCGCGACACAGGCTGGTTTATCCTCGTTTTCCCGTTCGATCACAACTTCCCAGGTCATCTGCTCTCCACTCAACTCGCCCAGGGCTGGCAGGGCCTCGCTGCTGAGGAGTCTGAAGTGGGCCCGAATACGGGAGCCCGATGCAACCGGCGCCACGAAACGCACCCGATTCAATCCATAGTTCACCCCGAGTCGGAGCGTGCTTAAGTCCATGGCGGTCGCCATAAGGCGACTGAGGAGCGAGAGAACGAGAAAGCCATGCGCGACCGTTCCACCAAAGGGCGATTCGGCCCGGGCGCGTTCAGGGTCAGTATGGATCCACTGATGGTCCTCGGTCGCGGCGGCGAAGGTTTCTATGCGCTCCTGCGTAAGTGTCAGCCAGTCGCTGACAAGGACGGTGTCCTGCTTTTGAGTTTCCATGCGCCTCTAAACTTTCCTGGCAAAAGGTTGAAAGAAGGCTTCACTGTGACGAAGCTTGGGGCAAAGCTCAATGGGAGGATTTTTTTACGCCAGTAAGCCCAATTTTTACCCATGACCACCTTTCACCTTGAAGATCTTTTGTCATCTTTGTGGCTCCGAACAAAGTTTCCCGCTAAACCTAAGAACGAGATGAGACCTAAATTCTGAAAGGAAATTGCTATGAACATTCTTCTTAACTGGAAAAGCTACATCTGGATGGGTTGTCTTGCGTTCACGAGCATGGCGGCCGCGGGACAGGAGCTGCGGCTGACTTTGGGACCGGACGTGACCTGTCAGGAGCTGGACCCCAATGATCTTGCCACGGCCACGCCGGCCATCATCAATTTCGATGCAGGATCCCAGGCGTACATAGTCTGCGCGGTGCAGGCTTCTTTCCCGTCGCTCCAGATCGTAAGCACCGGAACGGTGCCGCGCTTCAGCAGTGATGCAAGCCTGGGTCTCGATGATTTCCAACGCTTAAAGTTCGAACAGCAAACGCAGGACCTTTTCGTGAATTCCTCATTCGGCGAGCACCGCGTGGCGGATTTCTCCGATGAACTTCTGCCTCTGAGCGCCGCCCCCGCCGATGCCCTGCTCGGTCCCGTGAAAAGCCGTTTTGTACCGAAGCAGGTTTGCAAAACGGAATATCAGACCAAAAAAGTCTGCAGCATTCAGCCGAAGGAAGTCTGCAAAACTGTTTATGGACGCACGGAATGCTACATCCAGAATGTTGAAGTCTGTAAGGATGTGTCGACGCCTGTTCAGGTCTGTGAAGACAAGCCGACCCTGGAATATTATCGCGAACTCGCAAGCCTGAGCGGCCAGTGGAAAGCGAAGCCTGTGGCCTATTGTCCGAAGGGTGTCATTGAAAAGCGCAGCCGCGTGGTCTATGGCAGAACCATCTATGAGCAGCGCTGCTGTGAAACCAAAGTCGTCTATGGACAGACGCAGAAGACCTGCAGTCCCTGGGTAACTTTGTAATCTGACCGGGGCACGTCCTGTGCCCCTAGTATCCGTAGCGAATGAAATCCATGATTTCGCGCAGGGCCTTGGTGCGAATGCGGTCGTTTTCGGCCAGGATCGCATGCATGGCGAGTGGGAACACCACCTTCAAACAAAGTGGAGCGTCGGCGCAGACCTTGTCCTGCCCTTCTGTGCGCACGACATTATCCTTCCCTGCCTGTAGCATCAGCAGCGGAACCTGCAGGCGATCAGCCTGATCGCGCATGGTCCATGTCGCCTCCAGACTGGCCTTGAGCCACGCCCAGGTCGCGCCGCCAATCACCGTATCCATCTGCGATTTCCGCAGTTCGCGAATCTTCAGAAAGCGGGCGTCGCTGCTCGTCACGATATTCGGCCCTGTGCCTGTATAGTGACCATGTCCCCATACAAAACCATCACCAAGGCCGAGCATCTGCATCAGCTTCGCGACGCCCCAGGCGAATCTTTGCGGAAAGGGATCGGATTTGATGTCGAGCATGGGCGAGACGAGGATGATGCGGGAGAAGGTTTTGGGATACTGCGATTCATAAAGCGAAAGAACGTTGGCGCCCATCGAAAATGCGAGGGCGATGGGCGGAGTTTTCGCCTGAGGCAGGACGATTTGCTGCATGAAGGCGTGCAGGTCACGCTGATAGGAATCGTAGGTATCAATGTAGCTCTTATGCGAATCGTCCAGAAAACGCTGCGATTTCCCCTGCCCGCGCCAGTCCAAAATGTAGGTCGAGACCCGCTCCTGATACATGTCATAAGCGAATTCCGCGTAGGACGTATAATGTTCCGTCCAGCCCTGCAGCACGACAAGGGTTGCGATCGGATCCGGATGGATCACCGTTTTATAGGCAAGCTTCACCTGATCCTCGGTGACGATAGTCCCGTCCGTGCCTTGGCTGAGGAAAAAGGGCCAAACCTTCTCCTCATAGGTCTGCTGATAATTCTCTTCGCTGATGGCAAAGAGGGCTCCTGCAAACAACCAATGACCGAGAATACCGAGTAGCGTCACAGAAAACATGCGTGGCAGTCGCATGGGGTCCTCGCGAATTTTATGATCTTTCCCAAGAGAGCTCCTGGAATCTATCGGCGATTTGCCAGCTTTCTTAAGATTTACACCCACAAAGCCTCTCGCGTCTGACCCAGAGACGCGTGGATACCCGAAAGACCTTAAAAAATAGCCTTCGGCAGCTCCAAAAGAATGGCCCCCCAGCGGCTGGCCCGCGGACCCAGGGACCGTCCATGGCGTGCAATGGCCGTCATTTGCCTTTTATACCAAAACGTTTGCAGCATATCGTCCAGCTTTTTGATCCCCAAACGATCACGAGGCGCGCACGCGACAGCGGTGTCATCGTTCAGCACCCGCTGTGGAAAATCAGGCTCCAGCAGCATGGGGCGGGCGAGACCGATCAGATCCACGGCATCATCCGCCAGAGCCTTGTTCATCCCGGACGCGGTGCGAAAGCCGCCCGTCACCATCAATGGCACTTTGGATAAAGGCCTCGCCTTATGCGCGAAATCGAGGAAATAGGCCTCCCGCTTTTTGGTCGAAACTCCCAAGGCACGCCCGGCCATGGCCAGGGATTCATAGCTGCCGCCCGAGATTTCGATGAAATCGAGTCCCTTGGCCTGCAGAAGTCGAATCAGTTCCAGAGCATCGCCTTCTTCAAAACCCCCGCGCTGAAAATCAGCCGAATTGATTTTGACGCCCAGAATCAGCTCGCGTGGCAAATCACGACGAATGCCTTCCAGTATTGTTAAAAAAGCCCGGGCCCGGCCTTCCAGGGAACCACCCCAGCGATCACGCCTCTGATTGGTGAGCGGGGATAGAAACTGACTCAAAAGATAACCATGCGCGGCATGAACCTCGACCCCATCAAAACCAGCGTCCCAGCACAGCCGGGCCGCCTTCACAAATTGCGCGATGATCGTTTCGATTTCGGCCTCTTCCAAAGCGCGTGGCGTAACGAAGAGCGGCCCGAATCCTTTGAGCGGAATCGCAGACGGTGCCACGACTTCGGTTTTGGCATTGCGCAGAGCCTGGCGACCGGCATGATTCAGCTGAACGATGGCCTTGGATCCATGCTGTTTGATGGTACTCGCCAGCGTCGCGAGGCGCGTTTTGAACGCCGCCTCATCACGAAGAACCACACTTCCGAAACGGCTCATGGCCTCGCGACTGATAAACATATTGCCTGTGATGATCATGCCGGCCCCGGATCGCGACCAGACTCCGTAAAGGTTCAGAAGATCCTGTGTGACCTCACCCTCACGATTGGCGAGGAGCTCCTCGGTCGCGGCCTTGACAAGCCGATTGGTGAGACTGGTTCCATTTGGCAGTGTTAGCTGTTGTTTGACACCGGGACTCATCAGGACCTCCGCGATTCAAAGACTCTTCCTTATGGATGGACGAGTCTTCTTAGTCATTGCCGCGGCCCGAGTCAAGCCAGGCTTATTTAAACGCTTCGCGCGGGACGTATTCGAAGCTGGTCGCGCCGGGCTTTTTCCATTTCAGTTCCAAAGCAATGCGGACCTTCGGACCCTGAAAGTAATCGAGCGACAGCGGATGATCGCCAGCTGTCAATCGCACCGTGGCTTCTTTGATGCCAACCGTCTGCGAATCGTCCGGGCCGGGTCCAAAGGCCTGATGCAGACCATCATTATCGATCAGAACCTTCCCATCCAGGGCCAGTCGGGATCCATCATCGGAGTTCAGCTGGAATATGTAATCCCCTGTCACCGGGACGACAAGAGTCGTCGTGGTCTGCAGAGCAAACCATTCGACAAGGTTCGGCACATCGGGAAAGCCCTCGGTGAAATTGCGCGGGGCCACTGCGTATTTATCCATGCAGACGGTCAGAATTTTGCGGGCCTGGCTTGCGTTGGCGAAATCCGGCAGCGCGGTCGCCGTTGTATTGATCTCGTAGACATGAGCGAGAATCGGAAAGGCCACGTTGCCGCGCGTGCAGCGGGCAAACACCTGGGTGCTGGGCAGAACCTTGATCGTCACCGATCCCGAAACAGTCGGATCCGATTTCAAAACGGCCGTGATCACCACCGGGAATTCCGCATCGGTTTGCGCGGGCGCGTGATAGACCCCATTCTGATCAATGCTGCCAATATCCTTGCGATCGGCGGGACCTTTGATGTCCCAGGTGACTTCAGGATTAGCAGGACCATCCTTGATATTGGCCTTGGCCTGCATGCTTTCGCCGGCTTTGATTTCAGGCGAAGGCACCGTTACTTCCAAAATGGGACGCACTGGGATCTGACCTTTCAGATCATCTGAAGAATTTTCCGTGCCTTTATTCCCATTGCCTTTAATGTTTTCAAACGCAGCTTTTTTACAGGCTGCCGGGACGAGTAAAAGCATCGCAAGTAAAAACAAACGACTGGTCTTCATCGCAAGATCCTTCTTCCCTTGGTCGATATCACCCTGGAAATATCGGACTTTTGGCCAAATCCTTGAGGGATCCAAGACCGGCAGTTTTTGCCCAACCGCCGCCTCCCCTGCCTCGCAAGAAGGGTTTATTGCGCTTTTCGTAAAAGCTGCTAAACAGACCATCCAGCTCAAATGATCTAGTCCGTTTGAATAGTGTTTCACGAGGTAACCATGAAATTAGTCAATAATCTTATTAAGATGCTCCTGCTTGGGAGCCTTTATCCAACGGCCGCGCAGGCGGCAGATACAATATTGCGCGTTGCCCTTCTGGGGGACAGCATCACCCGCGGCGTGCTTGCCGATGATAATCTGGGCGAAAAGGCCACGGTCAATGACATCGTGGATTTTGCCCGCATGATTGCCAACGGCAGCGTCGCTGGATACATGCCCGAAAAAGAGGGCGTGCTGAATTTCAAGCTGATGAGCGCCAATGAATTTCTTGCTCGTGATGAACTCGCCGCTGTGCAGGGCAAGGAAAGCTGGTCCGTCCTGAGCCGCCTGCAAATGGAAAAAAATATCACAGTTGATTTCATCAATGCTGCGAAGCTCGGCGGCAGTTTCCGTATGGCTGATCTGCAGCTTGCGGTCCTTGATCGTGCCATGAAAACTCGCGGTTTTGATACTATGGATCTTGTGATCGTCGATCTCGGCCGCATTGATCTTTCCATCTTCACCAGTGAAGCCGACTTTCAGGATCAGCTGGATATCTTTGTCAAAAAACTCGCCGAAGTCAGCCCTGGATCGCGCGTGATCTTCACCAAGGTCGCTGATATCCCTGCTTCCATCGCTCGCGCCAATCGCGTTTCGACCAGCTTTGCCGGCGCTTTGAAATTGACCTGCCGCGATATCTTCACGGCCGGTGGCGTGGCGGCGAAAACGGGTCTTGTTCCCGGGGCCGACAACGCTGAAGCCCTTGCCCGGGCTCAGGCGCGCCGCGATGCTTATAATAAAGTTCTGGCTGCCAAAGTTTCGGAACTGGCTGCTGCCGGTGCGACTGTTTCCTTGGTCGAAACCATTGCCGAACGGAGCCCCGATGCCTGGGATGCGATCATGGCGTCCGACTGTATTCATCTGAATGCCAAGGGTCAGCGTGAAATTGCCAGCAAACTCTATCCCGCCGTCGTGAGCCTGAGCGAGGCCCCTGCGGGTCAACTGCCCGACGCTGTTCAGCTGCGTTCCGCAGGTGTGAGTGACCAGGCTCGCACGCTGTGGGATTCCTACCTTGCCTCCCTGCCTTTGGATCAACTGCAGACGAGCTGCCGCCCGTTGCTGGTCGAAGCTCAGGGCGCGTATCAAGGCAGCGCTCTCCTGTTCCATGGATTCACCGCCTGTCCGCAGCAGTTTACCGAGCTGGCCGCGGAACTCTCGGCCAAAGGCTACGCAGTCTTCATGCCTTTGAGCCCTGGCCATGGCCGGCAATTCACCAAGGATGCCCAAGGCAAGTACACAGACAATCTTTCGGATCTTCCGACCGGACGCGCCAATGACAGCAAGAGCTATCTGAAATATTTTGATTTCGTTCGTCAGATGAATCGTGTGATTCGTGCCACAGGCGGCGAGCATATCGTCAGCGGTCTTTCCCTGGGCGCGGCGATGGCCACCTTCGCCACCATTCAGGACCCTAATCTTTGGGATCGGCAGCTGATCATGAGCCCGCTCTATGAATTGGATCAGGCTCCTGTTCACAACCTGATGGGCACCCTTTCCAATATCAATAACGCCAATCAAACAGTCGGCCGCTGGCTGGATCCCATCCTGAACACCAATCAGGGCTGGGGCGAAGGCTGTGAGAATGAACGCAATCCGAGCTGGGTGGCCCAATTCGGTCGCGATGATATCCGCGGCGGGATCTGTCAGTTCAAGATCACGCATGTTCTGGGCGCCAATCAGTTTGGTTTTGATGTCTGGAATCTGATGCAGCCGACCCGCATCAAAACCCAGTTCGTTGTGGTGCAGGATGATCCTGTCATCAATAAGCAGCTCGTCTTCAACGGCGTCGGCCGTCTGCGCAGCGAAACCATGCCCTATAAGGCTTTCACCAGCACGAATCGGCTGGATAATGATGCGCTGGCGCGCGTCTGCTCTATCCCCTCATCGAACACGACCTGTGCTGCGAACATGAATAAGCCCTGGGATCAGCAGGCTCTGCCTTGCGCCAACCATTCGCTACTTTCCCGTTTTGATGCACCGAATCAGAACAAGTACTGGATCGACATCCTCCTGCCGAAAGTCGTGGACTTCATCACTGAAGGTGAATTCTTCGAAGCCGGCACGAGCCGCGCTCATAATGATCCCGTCTGTGCCGGTTTCCCGGGCGCCAACTGATTTCTTCCGCTGACAGAAAAAAACCCAGGCCTAGGTCTGGGTTTTATGAGTCTTAAGCTGATCTCTTCAAAATGTCTGCCGCACACCGATCTGAAACTGCCGGCCGCGTACGTCGGCCCTTTCCCGATCAATGCCGACACCACCCGTGGTTCTATCAATTGTGTGAACGGTCATGATCCTGTTCTCAATATTGTAGACACCAAGGTTCAGAGACCCGGAATCGGAATACTTAAAGCCATAACTCACATCATAGCGCGTCGCCGGCGAAATATATCCGTAGCCTGGATCCACATCGAACTTCGAACTTTCCTGACGGCCCGTGGTCGTCGTATCGAAACTCACCGAATGCACCTTCCCTTCCAGAAACAGCGAATTGCCGAGTCGATAACGCGGGAACCGATAGGAACCAACCTCCTCACGTTCCGGATCGGTTTGCGTGGCCTTGGTTTTCCGCGAAAGAATCCGGGAATAGGTGCTGGCCAATCCGTACTTCAGATCACCAGCCCGGAAATGAAGGTTCGAGGCGACATCAATGCCCTGGGAACGAAGCCGACCGAGGTTCGCATAGGAGTTGTCGATGGATTCGATCTTTCCATCCGGCGAGCGGTTGATGACAGCCGAGCCCAAGGATTCCCCGTTCAGCTCTTTTTCCACCAGACGATCCAATTCCTCCTGGCCGATAACGTCCTTGATTTTTGCCGACCAGTAATCCACCGAGATATCGACAAAGTCCGCAGGTTCCGCCACGAAACCGAGGTTATAGGAAAACGAGGTTTCCTCCTGCAGATCATCATTGCCGGGGCTGTTGGCATAAACGTAATAAGAGGAAAGGTTCGCGCCGCAGGGATTGTCGGCCGGGACACTGTTGTCACAGTACTTGCGATCGACGACCTGGACATAACCTCCGTTATTGCGATTATGCACCTCGGCCAGCGTCGGGGCTTTGAAACCACTGCCGACGTTACCGCGGAATTTCAGTCCTTTGACAGGAGCGATGACAACGCTGGAGCCATAGTTGAACGTACTGCCGAAATCCGAATAATGGTCATAACGTCCGGTCAAAGCCAAATCGAAGGACTTCAGGAACGGAAAATCAAATTCAGCAAAGAGGGAATTCACATCCCGTTCGCCCTGACCACTGCTGGCAAAACTTCCAAGGTAGCGGGCCTTGGCTATCCCGGCAGTTTCCGGATAATCCTTCAGAAAGCTGCCATCCTTCGGATCCGCGCGCAGGACATACTTTTCATGGGCTGTGGAAAGCCCGGCCGCAAGACTCGCCTGGCCGCCACCCAACTCAAACAAGGGACCATTCACAAAGAAGGTTCCGCTGCTGATGCTATTCGATTCTTCGCTGTGAAGGTCAGCAAAAAAACCTTGGATAGGCGTCAGATCATCCTGGAAGATATTGATCGCTGCCGGCTCACGCGTGCTGACCGGAAAGAGATTCTGAATGAAGGCAAGGTTATCAGGCGCCTTATGGTAAGTCCGGGCGCGTTTGGTCGTGAAATGCGACGCCTCCAGGGTCCAGTCCCAGTCATCGCTCATGGTCCCTTTCAAACTGGTCAGAGCGCCCAGCGAGGTGTCCGACGTCTGCGTATTGTCCTTGACCTCGGGAAAGAGTTTGGGGCCGGTAATCTTGATGATTTGATCATCGCTATAATTCAAACCAAGATCGCGGGCCTGCTGCTTCAGATCCTCGGGCGCATCACCAAAGCGAATGTTATAACCGCCGCCCCTCTGATTGCCCGTCGGTGTGCGGCTGGTTTCATAGCTTGCCGTCTCCACTGTTGTCGCCAGCAGAGTCGTTGATGACTGCAGATCACCGAAACTTCGCTCCAGATTCACAGTGGCAAAGCGTTCGGTTTTTTCCGGCATGAGTTCCGTCGTGCTCGCCTTACGGAGATCGCCACGACAGAAGATGTTGTTCGGATCGTTGGGATAGGCGATCTGATTCTGCGCGGGACAGTTGGGGCTCGGACGATAGTTATAGGGTCCCGCATTGGACGGCGCTCGATCCGGATTCAAAAGGCCCCAGGCATAGGTGCCCGCAGGCGCTCCCGTCGTAGCCTGATCAAAGCCCGCGTATTCTTTCCAAAGCTGCTTGCGATCGCGCGCAAGAACGCGGGTGGACTTTCCGCCTCCGACGGCCAGCGTCACGTCCGTATCCAGAACCTGAAAGCCCGTAACTGCACTGGCCTTGACGGAGCTGCCCCCGGGATCCTGCGAGATGTTGGCCTGCGTGCTCACTTCGGAAGCC
Organism: Oligoflexus sp.; assembly: GCF_035712445.1. Taxonomy (NCBI): domain Bacteria; kingdom Pseudomonadati; phylum Bdellovibrionota; class Oligoflexia; order Oligoflexales; family Oligoflexaceae; genus Oligoflexus; species Oligoflexus sp. The sequence continues at coordinate 65,955 of NZ_DASTAT010000099.1, forward strand.
GAAACGGACTTCTTCAGGATCACGTTGATCACACCCGCCACAGCATCCGCACCATAAACAGCCGAGGCGCTCATCTTCAAAATCTCAACCCGCTCGACCATGGCCAGCGGAATATTATTGATGTTCACTCCGCCCAGACTGGCTTCAGCCGGCAGACGGCGCCCGTTGATGAGAACCAGGGTACGGCCGGCTCCGAGGCCATGAAGATCAAGCGTGGACTGGCCTACAGACACGAATCCGCCGCCACCACCAAAGCTGCCAAAGGTATTTTCGGATTGATTCTGCAAAAGCTCACTGACCGAAGTCACGCCGGCTTTTTGAAAATCTTCCTGGCGCAGGATCTTGGTCGGAACCGCATTCTCCACGTCGATTCTTTTCAAACGGGAGCCGGTCACCATCACCTTTTCTGATTTTTCGATCTTTTTAGGCTCCGGTTCATGCCCGGGAGCATCCTGAGCCTTAAGGGTTCCAGCCGACATTGCCGTAGCAAAGATGGCCAGGGGCAGGAGATTTTTCGGGCGGTCAGTGGGCAAGTCTCGTCTCATGAAAAAGAACCTCGTTCTGTTGGATACTCACGTCCTTCTGCCGTTTACCGCCTGGTTTATCGAAAGTAAAGCTGATCCCGAATCGGGGTTCCACTTGTCGTTCTCAACTGTTGCTCACCGTTAAGCGAAACCACGGTGACCGTCACAACCCCTACCCCACAAGGCGTCCTCGGAATCATGAAATATGAAAAAATTCACCTTGTCCTGACAGTGTCCGACCGAATCTTTCACGTCAGGTGAAATCGTGCGGAAGAAGGCTGCGGCATCATGGGCAGTTCACCATTTCCCCATGTGACGATGGGCCGCGATCATGCCGATGACGTGATTCGAGGAAGTTTCACGAAGCGTTACCTGGCAAGATTGCCCAGGCTGCCTATCACCTATTGGCCGTGATATCCTGGATGACTCATCAATCGTTCAGGAGCATCCTATGTCAGCCAAAAAGAAAAAGACCAAGGCAAAAGCCAAAAAGACCACAAAAAAGAAGCCGGCGCGCAAGACCAGCAAAATCCGTGCAAAAGTCAGCCCCATCCCCGAGGGCTACCGCACGATCACGACCTCCCTCATTCTCAACGGAGCCGGGGCGACCATTGATTTTTGCAAAGCCGCTTTCGGCGCCAAAGTCCGAAGCTCGATCGAGGGTCCGAACGGCCTTATCATGCACGCCGTACTGAAGATCGGTGATTCCCTGCTTCATATCGGGGAAGCCATGCAGACTTTCACCACGCGATCGAGCGTCATACTTTACGTGAAAAATGCGGATAGGACCATGGAGGCAGCCGTGGCCGCTGGCGCTGAGATCGTTATGCCGCTCGAAAACACCTTCTGGGGTGACCGCTACGGAGTCGTGAAAGATCCCCAGGGGAATCAATGGGAAATCGCAACCCACATCGAAAATGTCTCCAGCGCGGAATTGAAAAAACGCAGCAAAGCGATCATGGTCGAAATCGCCAGGAGTGGATCCCGAGGGGGTTGATGGTATACGATCGCCAGGCAGGAGGCCCCGACCATGAAAGCTACGACATTGATTCGCTATAACGAAGGTCCCTTTGAGGCGCGCACTCTGTTCATTCGTCTCTGCGCCTGGCTTCAGGGCAAAAACGTGCTCCTTCTCGATTCCGATCCAGCGGAATGCGCTCGGGCCCTCGCCAGCTCCGAAACCAAAGGCAGCTTCATCGAAACCATCTTTGCGATTCCCGCCTGGCGACCACTCTATTCCGTCGAGTCCGAAGACGGGGCCCGCTGGAAAGAACTGGCTGAAAGTTGCGCCAGGGTTTTGCGTCAATTGAAGTGGAAAGACGCGATCGCTGGCCTTCTGGATAAGTCTGTCCAGGGCCTCGCCATCACCCAGTATTCGGGTCCTGCTCTGGATTCGGAATGCATTTCCAGACTCGTGCTGCGCACTCTTTACGAAATACTCTTCGAAGAGACGATCACGCCGGCCGATGAAACGCTCTTCTTCCAAAGCTCCATCGAATGGCGCAAGGAAATCGCCGTGAAAGGCGCCGGCAATAGCGATATCAAAAGCAAGGCCGCGCAGCGTCTTCTTGAAATTGTTATGAATTCAAAATATCAGAGCGGACTTCAGCAATCCTCGGATCCCATGCTGTGGCTCTCCGTCTTCGGCCAGCCCTTTCTGATTTCGCCACAGATCAATGTCAGCGACATCATGGTGGCGACGTTTGCGTTTCTGCGTCAGCATCCTGCTTATTATCAGCTCGTCCAAAAGAAAGCGGCTGAGAATGATACGAGGTACCTGAACGCTGTCATCATGGAAGCCATTCGTCTTCAGCACCCCTTCCCCATTCTGGAGCGCGAGCTGACCCGCGATGTCGTGCTTCAGGGACGGAATGTGAAGGCAGGCACCCAGATATTCGTGCCGTTGGATCAATTCAAACAGGACCCCTCTTTTCGACCGGAAGACTGGTTGAACGAAGACCGTCCCCACCCCTTCCAAAGTCTGGCGTTTGGCGCCGGAAAAAGAATGTGCCCCGGCAAGATGCTGGCCACTCACCTCATGGTCGCCCTGCTCGGGTCGCTCGTCCGAAATGTTCCTTTGGAGCGCATTCAACCTGAGCATGGTCATCGTTTCAGCGGCCGCAATAACGATGGCAAAGAAGGGCTGGGCGAATCCCTTTATCAGCTGCGAAAGTTCCTGGGGGCTCTCTGGCGAAGCTTTCAGATCGGACGTTCAGGAAAGCGGACCCTGCAGAAAAAATTGCGCGACTGAGGCGATTCCAACCGCAAGGAAGATGCTTTCGAACATCCAATCCTTGAAGGGTATTTTGAAAATCGCTTCCACCCAGTAATCGAAAAAGCCCGTCGTATAAAGGGGCATTCCAGCCCTGATCCGGCAGTGATTTTCCCAAACCATCAAAGGACAGGGTTTGCCCATGATCACTTCACCCGCAATGAAGAGCACGAGTCCAAGATGAGCATACCGCAGCCAGGGATTCAGCACCCAAGGCCAGGCAAGCCAGACACCCAGAGGCACGAGCAAAGGCATCAGCAAAACAAAAAGGGAACATGCGACATGCAGCGCGAGAATAATCTGCGCAAAGAATTTCCATCTGCGAATGGAAAGGGCCCCACTTTCAGATTGCTGCACGGCTCGTCTCCCTTTTCTTTAATGGGTTCATTAAAGCAAAATCACGCGCGGGTGGGAAGTCATGTCCCGAGCGGCTGCATTTTTGTGGGTATGCGCCAAATTGCATATTGATCCCGGCCTTGGGATGAAGCACCATCGGCCTCGAAAATTCGTTTCGCATCCCTGTGAGGCAGACCATGAGTCATCAACTGGAAATAGAATACTGCCGCATGTGCCGCTGGACCCTGCGAGCCTTTTGGCTGGCGCAGGAGCTTTTGCAAACCTTTGAAGAGGACTTCGCAGAAGTCCGTATGAAACCAACGACGGGTGGGGTTTTTAAGGTTCGAGTGAATGACCGGGAAATCTGGTGCCGCAAGGCGGACAACGGCTTTCCCGAGCCTAAAGTCTTAAAGCAGCGCGTCAGGGAAGTGATCGATCCGGAGCGTGATCTGGGGCACATCGACCGCCAAAAACCGGAGCCGACCACCTGACACTTTAAAACTTAATCGAGCTTCGCCCAGAACACGGTGCCGCTATCACGATCGAAGCCGCACTGCGATACGACGAAGACCAGATTTTCCTGGCGGGAAACGGCCATGCCTTTGGCATCACCATAGCTGCAGTCCTGAATGCGGATAGGAATATCCTTGATCAGAGCGTGCGTGGTCTTGCTGAAGATTTTGATGGTTTCCCTGTTATGGGCCGCAAAGAGATCTTTTTTCGTGAAGAATGCGGCTCCGCTCGGATAGGCCCCGACATTCCACTCGCCATTCTTTTCCTTCAAATTCTGGGGATTGAAATCAAATACGGAATAGCCGTTGCCATTGCCGCCGCCTGCAGGTGCTGCCAACTGTCGGCCATCAGGCGAGAGGACCAGGAGGGCTACGTTTCCGGCATCGACTTTTTCCTGGGCGGTGAGTTCCGCTGTCGTGTCATCGAACGTATAGCGCTGCAATTGACCGGCAAAGACGAAAAGATTTTTACTGACCTTATCATACGCGAGGGCCGAGGGAGTGCGATCGGTTTTCCAGTCTTTCAAAACCTTGCCGTCCCGGCCCAGGAGCAGAATCTGTCCTTGAAAGCTATCTTTGTTTCCTGTGACAAACAGCTGCCCCTGACCAGCCACGGCCAGATCCACAGCCGGCATGGGCAAAGCCAGCGTTTCCATGCTCTTCGTGAGCAGATTGATTCGCACGAGTCTATTGGCGGAACGGGTTGCGATCGTCACGATCCCCGTCGCCTCATCCAGCACCATGCGGCCCGGCGCGACGGTGAGCTGGTATTCTTCTGAAACTTTCCCGGTGATGGCATTGATCTTGACGAGCTTATTGCTGCGGCTATCGCCAGCCAGAATCCAGCCTGATGACAGCGGAATGATATCGGTCACAGGTCCGAGCTTCAGCGCACCGGCATTGGCGCTGGTGACTGTTTCGGGATCGGCGAATAAAGCGGAAACTCCAGCCTCGGGCGCATCCTGATCCCAGACGATTTGGGAACCGACATGCCGTCCAAGCTGAACATGCGACTTCAGCACCAGAGCTTTTGTGAGTGTGCATTCAGAAAGGGCATCCAAAGGCAGAGGCACCAGGAAGTGCTCCTCATTCACGCTCAAAGGCTGGTCCTGCGTTCCAAAACGAAGAACCTCGTCTTTGTTCAGTAAGCAATTATCCTGCTCGCCGTCTTCACTGAAAAGAAAGGTGGTCTGAACACTTTTCAGGACATAGGGATACTTATCAAACTGACAGACCTTATTGGACAGCAGGGCGGCTTCACTGACCGTCTCCGTCAGTCCGTCTTTACAGACAACGGCATAGGATCCGTCCTCCAATTTCTGAAACGAGCGAATATCCCGTCCTGCCTTCAGTTCCGACGCCTGATCGGCACAGGACATCTGGAGACTGGCAGCGCCGAGTAAACTCAAAATAGCTTGGGTGACCTTCATGAAATTTGGCTCCTCATTCATGACGCAAAACAATGTGATGAGGAGACGGCCATTCCTGGAAAATGTTGCAGTCGCGATATGAAAAAAAAATAAAAAATCACAGGAACCCTTTTGCCATGTGACCTAGGCAAATAGTCGCGTTGATAAATATTCCAGCCCCTCAATCTTCTGTGCACTTTTGTGGGCAAGTGGCCTAGGCTACAGCGGTTAAAGTCTCCATAAAATAAGGATGCGAGCATGAGGAATTTTCTTGGTCTCCTGAGTTGGACAGCCATCATTGCAGCAGCGTCTCCCTTGCGAGCTGAAGTCACGAGCCCTCTTCCCAACTATGCAACTCCCGCCGAACTGCAGTCCGCAACGGCTGCCGACTGGGAATTTCCAGCCCTTCGTGCTGGCTTAAAACCTGCTTCTGGTCTTCGTCTGCCGGCCGAATATGAGCCGATGTCAGCAGTGGTCATGACCTATGCGGGTTACCCGCAATTCATTCAAAGTATCGCACGCGCTGTGGTGGACGCAGGAGCGCAAGCTTATGTCCTCGGCGGCCCCTCCAGCATCTCGGGTCTGGACAGCAGTCGCTATCGCTCGCTCAACATTTCTTACAACACCATCTGGTCCCGCGACTTTGGGCCTGTGGCTATCAACGAGGAAACCGGCGAGCTGGCCATCGTCGATACTGTTTATCGCCACTACGCCTATCGCAAAGCCGATGATGCGGTTCCTGCTCGCATTGCTGATTATCTCGGCATGGAGCACTATGAAGCTCCCATCATCCTCGATGGCGGGAACCTGATGGTGGATCGTCGCGGCCATCTCTACATGACCGAACGCACCTATGAATGGAACAGCCAGATAAGCCGGTCGCAGGTCGACCAGTATCTGAAGGACTATTTCGGTGTGAAGGAAATTCATGTCCTGCCCTATGCCGCCAGCCGTCCCGGACAGCCTGCGGATGGTACAGGACATATAGATATGTTTGCGAAGATTCTGGACGACTGCAAAGTGCTGATCGCGAAAAGCAGCGCGCAGCCCTATGCCTCGGCTCTTGAAACGGCGACCCAGTATTTCAGCAATTCCGAGTGTGCCCCCGGCCGCAACTGGACGGTTTATCGCGTGCAGGCCTTTGCCAGCGGTGGCGTCTGGTACACCTTCACCAATTCGCTGATCGTCAATAACAGCGTTATCATCCCCAGCTATCAGTCTTATGATGAAGCGGAAGCCCGCCGTGTCTATGGCCAGGCTCTGCCGAATCACAAGCTGGTCTTTGTGAATTCGGATGATCCCATCCGCGCCGCGGGTGCGATTCACTGCACGACCAAGGAAATTCCTGCGGTCGGCGGTCTTTAATTCTCTTCCTCACGCCTGCAGTCGTCGGCTGCAGGCGCTTCCTCCGCGTGAAATTACGCAGGCATATATGGGTATTTACGCGCGGCCCCGTCCCCGTTATGGTCAGCAGGACTGCTGGAACTTATGAGGGGACGCGTCGTGAAGCCATCAAACTCATCCGCAGAATTCGGGAAACTTCCAGACGGCACAGCTGTTCATCAGTTTACACTCACGAATAAAGAAGGGATGGTGGCTCGCTTCATCACCTTCGGTGCGACCCTCACGGAACTTTGGGTTCCGGATGCTCAGGGTAAAACAGCGGATGTGGTGCTCGGATTTGACAATCTTACAGGCTATCTCGAACAAAGTCCTTATTTCGGAGCCATCATCGGCCGCGTTGCCAATCGCATTCGCGCGGGGCGTTTTACGCTCGATGGGCATTCCTATACCCTGGCTACCAATAATGGACCAAACAGTCTGCACGGCGGCATCAAAGGTTTTGACAAGGTCATCTGGAAGGCCGAGCCCATAACGGTGAAGGGTGCAGCGGCCCTTCAATTCACCTATCGAAGTCCCGATGGAGAGGAAGGCTATCCTGGAAACCTTGTTGTTAAAGTCATCTATACCTTGACCGAGGATAACACTCTCACGATCGACTATGAGGCCCGCACCGACAGGCCCACTCCCATCAACCTGACCAACCACAGTTATTGGAACCTTGATGCCTCGCCCAGCATCCTTGATCACGAACTGATGCTGGCCGCTGATCACTTCACGCCCGTGGATGCCACCCTCATCCCCACCGGCGCGATCACCTCGGTCCAGGGCACTCCGATGGATTTCACAAAGCCCGCAACCATCGGCTCCCGTATCCATCAGCTCCAGGGGGAACCCGGCGGTTATGATCACAACTATGTCCTCGCCGACAAAACCAGTCCCATGAAACTCGCCGCGCGCGCCCGCGGCCCTCAAAGCGGCCGCATCCTTGAGATATGGACCAAGCAGCCCGGGGTTCAGTTCTATTCCGGGAACTTCCTGGACGGCAGCATCACCGGGAAACACGGGCGTGTTTATCAAAAGCACGCGGCCTTTTGCCTGGAAACGCAGCACTTTCCCGACTCGGTCCACCATCCGAATTTTCCGTCGACGATCCTAAGACCTGGGGAGGTTTTTGGGTCAAGTACGGTTCATAAGTTCTTGCATATAGAGAAGGGGGTAGGCAGGCGCGAGGATCTTCCAGGCGCCTGAATAATAGCGCGTTTATGGAGCAGGAGCTGGGCTCGGTGTCTCCTCAGCTGGTTTCGTCAGCTGGGGATAGAGGTATTGGAGTCCCGCCACATCACCTTCCGATAAAGTGGTAAGATCTCGATTGTGGCAGTAGTTCATAATCGAGTTGGCATCGAACTCACCTACGAATACATTCCGATCACCATTCTGAATCGTACGATCATAGTCCCCGCAACCGGGAGCGTCGCTGCGCTCATGCTCGTGCAGAAGACCCATCGCATGACCAAACTCATGCACCGCCGTCGCCCGCGTTTGGCTTACAGCGAAGTTCCGGGCCCAGGTTCCGGCGGCGGGATACGTGCCTTCAGAACCTATATCAAGCCGCATGGTACCTCCGCGACAATCGCCGCCGCACGAATAAGGCGCCGAGCCGACCATGGATAGTCCACCGCCGGCGCCGATGCTGTTGCCTTTCCAATTATGCACAAGATTGAAGGTCACGCGAATTACGCGCGCATTCATTTCACTCGGCTGGCATTCCGCCCAACCGACAAGGCCAATGCCCGCCTTGGTCATGTAATCGGTGGTCACATGATTTTTTAAATCATCGAGCAGTTCATCCGAAATGTCTTTCCGATTCATAATACAAACGGGAATGGAACTGGGGTTGGCCCATTTGCTTTGGGTCGATACAACGGAATTGGGATTGGATTTCTGGGATTCCACAGAGCAGGACAGGGAGAGTACGATCATTCCGAGCGGCAGATACTTCTTCATTTTCAACTCCAAGAGCGCAGCACCAATTGGTTTCTCCACTGCAATGATTACTCCATATAATCCAAAGGCTATTATCCTGATTTTCGTGACAGCGCCGGGTAAACCCGCAATCATGGAGTGAAATTCAGGCTATGCGGCTGTCAAAAATTTCGACAAGCCAGCCTGGGGGGGGCGTCTGGCTCCTGGATGTTACGTCCCTCCACCATTTTTTTCCGCTCGGCGGGACAATTCCTGGATCGCATTCCATTTTCCGCATAGAATGTGGGGACCACCCATTCCGCGCTTAAGGAGCAGCATGACTTCCTCCATCAAAATCTACTGCATGGCTCATCAGGACCGTAGTGATCGCGTGCGTTGGCTGCTGGAAGAGCTTGGCCTCCCCTATACCGATGTGTTTCTGAAGAAGTCCGCCGGCGAGCTGAATACTCCGGCCTATCGCGCCCTGAATCCCCTGGGCCGCGTTCCGACTCTGGTGGACGACTCCATCGTTGTGCATGAATCGGCTGGTATCTGCCTTTATCTCGCGGACCGTTATGGTTACGGAAAGCTCTGCCCGCGGCTGGAAAACTTCCAGGAACGGGCGCTCTATAATCAGTGGATGACGTTCTCAACAGGCAGCCTGGAATGCGTGGTGGCGCGTATGTTTACCCACGTGGGCACTCCTGAGGAAAAAGCGGTGACCCACGCCTTCGTCGAAGAGCAGTGCACCATTTTCAAAAAGCTCCTGAATCCCATTCTGGAAAAACAGGACTATATTCTGAGCAGCGGATTTTCAGCTGCCGACATCATGTTAGGAGCTGTGATCCCCGGAGCGGAGCCCTGGCTTATGGCTGGCAATCCACCGATCCAAAACTATATGAAACGCCTCATGGCGCGCCCCGCCGCTGTGCGGGCGAAAGTATTCTGAGAAACAGGAGAGCTGCGATGCATGAGTCCTACACGACCTTCATGTTGATTTGCTTTCTTCTGACGATCACTCCCGGCGCCGATACCGCGCTGGTCCTGAAGAGTTCTTTGGGCGGGCCGCGCAAAAGCTTTGTGATGACAACTCTCGGGATCTGCGCGGGACTTCTGTTTCACGCAACGATGTCGTCGCTTGGACTCTCGGCGATCCTGCAGAAGTCTTCGCAGCTCTATCACCTCATCAAGCTGCTTGGTGCCGGATATCTCATCTATCTCGGTGCCCGGGCCTTATTTGAAGTTCATAGTCATGGGACCACAGAAGAAGACCTGGATGCCCCACAATCGGATCGGGCGGATTTCTCCGCTTTTGCCGAGTTTCGAAACGGTCTTCTCACGAACATCCTGAATCCTAAAGTTGCCGTATTTTACCTGACGTTCCTGCCCCAATTCGTGAACGTTCAAGGCCATGTCCTTATCCAATCCATTCTGCTTTCCACTGTCCACATCGCCATGAGCTTTGTGTGGCTTTGTTTGATTGGCTCCTTCGTCGCCTATTTCCGCACGCAGTTGACAAAGCCTTTGTTCAAAACAGCGATTCAATCCATCACAGGTCTGGCGCTGATTGGTTTTGGTATGCGTTTAGCTATGAGCAAGGCGTAGGCTGACAACTCAACTGGTTATAGCGCCTCAACTGGTTTAGAATATCGAAAAACTTTCCCACGAGGTCATCACGTGAGATTTCAAAGCCTGCTTTGCCTTGCTCTTCTCGTCACCTATTGCAAATCGACCAGTCAATCCATGAATCGCCGCTCTCAGTTGGAGCCCTCGGATGTCGTGGGGACTTCACAAGATTTCAGCAGTGCACAAAGGAATCCGGATTCGGTCGTTATTCCCCGTTCAACCGCCGCCGAGACAGCTGCTGCCGTGGAAATTGAACAGGTAGTAACCAGCAGCGAAGTGGAAAGTGCACCGCCCATTCAAGTCGAAAAAATTGATGCGCCCCCAGTCATGATTCCTGAAATCGGCAGCCAATGCAAACCTCCGGTGACAGCCTCGTGCCTCGGGATATCCTCCGTGATGACAGCGGAAACCCAAGGAGGCGCGGCTTTGGCGAAAGCCTTGAAAAAGTATGGACGTCTGATCACTCCCGCGATGCACGCGTGTCATTACTATAGCCGTAATCTCGCCCGCTATCCCAATATCAGCTACTTCACCGACCTTGTCGTCTACTGGTCAGAAGTTGAAAACAACATCAATTACTGGGCTTTTCCTACCAATTTCATTTTCTCGGCGGGCTGCACCCTGGATGATGACTTTAAAAACCCCTTTCTTGCCAGTTTGAAAACGACCCAGACCTGGGATGGCACCACGTCCCTGAAAAGCCTCGGGTATCCATTGGGCTCCAACCTGCCGTTGCCTGCAAATTTCACTGCCGACACCTTGAAAGCAGAAAAAATTACTCAGGCTACCCATGCCTGCACATGGGCCGTGCGACCCATGATTTACGCGTTTCCTGACGGTGTCATCTATCAATTTGTGGGTGGCAACACGATCAATGTTTATTCTTACAACAAAGCCATTGCCCAGGGCTGCTATCTTCCCAAAGCTCTGGCCGATGCAGCAGGCAATTACGGACTCGTCTGTGGGCGAAACCCTATGAATCCCGATCCATTGACGCGAAATTCGCTCACGGAACTGGGACTGCTCCCGGCCACACCGGCAAATAGAGCATTGGATGCCGCGCTTCTTATGTCGCTCGAAACCAATGGCAAGCCTTTATCAAAAGCGAGCTTGAAATGCACGTTTGCATCCCGCAACCGCATTCTTCAGTTTGCTGATGGGATTGCATTTATTGACGACGACTGCACCAACGTCAATATCTTTACCAATCAACTTGTCAAAGACAGGAATTGCACCATTCCGTGAACACGGAACTGTCGATTGTTCGCAGGCGAAACCGAGGATCGCTTTCCTCGGCTCCTGCATTAAGGCCCATTCCAGCTGTCACTTTCTCTGACCTGCGCCTAAATCCTGATCATCCACTCTTTACAAAAATCAATAATAACGACAATTTAAACAAGTTGCCATTATTGCAATATCGCGTGTCCAGGCCTGTCCTGGACTGTGGTGGACGAATAAACTTGCCAACAAAAGCTCAAGGATAAGTGATCAGCCATGAGAAATATCAGCCAGGTTGCCCTGCTTACAGCATTGATTCTTCAGAACTTAGTGAATTTTTCATGCGCGAAAAAAGATTCGGATAACCAGCCTGTTAATGCCTCTGAAGATCCGCCTGCTCCTTCCGCAGATGGAGATAATCAGCTTGTTGATAGAACCAGGTTCTGGACTCTGCCGCAAAACGGAAAAACCTACTCGTCTCTAGCTGGAAGATATGTCCAAAATGTAAGTTCGGATGGTTCACGATTATTTGCAGCCACGTATGGAGGCTTGTCCATTTCGAGCGATGCAGGTGAGACCTGGGAATCGAAAACGACCTCGAATGGTCTTTCCGGCAATGATGCTCGCGATGTCTATGCTGAAGGACAGAAAATTATTGTGGCCACGAATGCAGGTTTGTCCATCTCAGACGATGGGGGGAAGACCTGGAGAACCAAAACTCTGGCCCCCGCGACCGAATGGTCTGACGTCCATGACCTCTTCCGCTCTGGATCACGAATTTATGCTGCTTTTTTTGGTGGATATGCATTTTCGGATGATCTAGGCGAGAACTGGACAACAAAGGCTATCCCAAACAGTAGATCGGTCTATAGGATTTTTGTCAGCGGAGACAGCATTTATGCGGCATCGGCGAATGGTCTCCATATGTCCCACGATGGAGGCCAGAATTGGATCAGAAAGACCGATGCCGATGGGCTCGCTCATTATGAAGTCCAAAGTGTTTATGCTGATGATTCCATGATCTTGGCTGGGACGTTTGCAGGACTTTCCATTTCGAAGGATAAAGGTCAAACCTGGCAAAGCCTGCAACCAGGAGGCGATCCAGCGTCCATTGCCGCGAACAGAATTCAGGATGTGATTGTTCACAACAGCAGGATCTATGTCTCAACGTACGCCGGCCTCTATATTTCTCAGGATGGCGGCAAAACATGGGTTAATCGCAATGTTGGAGATGGGCTGGGAGGAGCACTCCTGGAATCACTCCACTTCACCGGAAACAGGATCTATGTCGCAACGAATAACGGTCTATCGTTTTCTGAGGACGATGCGGTCAGCTTTAAAAATACGACCACAGCAAATCTTCTTGGCAGTTTGGGGGTCAACGATGTGTATTCCGTAGGCACGACAGTCTACGCCGCCACCGATAATGGATTCTCCATTTCTGAAGATTCAGGAGCCACCTGGCGAACAACGCATGCATTCCTGGGCGGAATAGGCAGCGATACTGTGCTTGACCTGGCAGTGGAAGGAAAAAATGTCTATGCAGCAACAATGGGCGGTTTGTCGATTTCGCGTATGAGCGGAAGGTTTATGACCAATAAGTCAGTGACTGATGGGCTTTTGGACGAGCACGTCTTCAAAGTTTCCAGCCATAAGCAGCTTATCGTGGCCATGCACCAGGCTGGTGTTTCTATTTCCAAAGACGCTGGGGAAACGTGGCTCAAAAAGCCTATGAATGAAGGGGAAGATGGGAATTCACTCAACGACGTCCGGGTCACTGAAACCATGATTTTTCTAGCCCGCGACAAGGGGCTGTCCCTTTCAAACGATCAGGGCAGCAGCTGGGTCGTGAAATCATCCGCTGATTATTTTGAAGGACTTGGAGTGACCGACGTGACCACAAGCGGTGATTCCATTTATATAGCGACCAGTGAGAAGATTTATCGCTCAACCGATCGCGGAGAGACCTGGACTGCGATAGCACTGCCCGATGATGCAAAGCGAGGACGAATTTGGCAGATTTTTCACTCAGGCTCGACTCTGCATGTGTCCTGTGTCAATGGACTTTTTTATACGTCAGATGAAGGGAAGACATGGACGCATAAAACAGTTGCTGACGGTCTTGGTTCCAATTGGATCCGAAGCGTTCACGTGTCAGGAGACGTCACATACGTCGCGACCAGCGGAGGCCTATCCGTTTTGCAACCAGCGATTCGCGTGAAGTAGTTGAAGGACACTGAGCTTGGGAGGTTCGTGATGCTGCCGAAGCTAAGGCCAGAGAAGTAACGGAAAAGCTCAGAGGCATGAAGCTTGGCAAGGGCTGCTGAAACTTTGCAGACCGGCATAATGGAGACCTTCAGCTACTTCCATTCCCCAAGAGCAAGGGGGCATGACAGTGTGCAGCAAGACCGACGCAACCTAAATCAGAGCTGAGAACGATATTTAAAAAGACATGCAGTTTACGTTATTTTGATAAATATTACAGACTGTTACGGAACGCAAATCCTTTGTTCCTGTCGTTGACAAAACGTCTGATTCGGGCTACGAGAGGGGGTGGCTGAATTCATCGAAAAGGAATAGAGTCATTATGAAATTTCAGGGACTTACCTGTCTAACTCTTTTGGCGTGCCTGGCTTCCAAGGCTGACGCCCATATGATCTACTACAGCGATTGCGACGATAGTGCAGAAGCTGAAGCACAGGCTAAGTCAGACCCTAATTTCAAGAGTGATTTTGACTTCAGTGCCATTGGCGGTTCTGGTATTTCCGGCACTACAAACGTTATAAAGTCGACCTCAGATGAGCCAGAAAAATGCTACTCAGATAGCCCCGAAGCTCAAGGGTTGCGAGCGAAAACCCCGAACGCTCCTGAATCCGATCGTGTCGCAGCCATTGCATTTTGTAAGGCTGGTGGCTATCAAGACCCAACAAGTTGTGCGTCCGATATTATCTCTAAAGGCTTGGTAAATGAAGCCAAAGGTTGTCTCGATAGCCTGAGTGAGATTCAAAGCAACCTGCAAAATATTGGACCGATATCTCACTCTCTGGGGTCTACACCTGGAGGTGGCGGAGTTTGGCACACAGACTATCGCAAATCTGCTGATGATGGTGAGCACCGTCACGACTGGACTAAAGAAGCTCGTGAGGGTGCAGGGAATACTTGGGCCGCTATGCAAATAGAAAACGCCAAGAGGTTTAGAGAATCCAACTCCAGGACCACTTCCAATTCTACAACTACTGGAGGTTCAGTAGGCGTCAACGGCAAGGTTGGTGTAAGCGCGGGTGTTGCAAGTGTGGAAATTGGTGGGGACGCAGGCGTTCAGGGTAGCACTGATAAAGGTTCCTCGGTTGAAAAGGGGCCTTTGACTCAAAAGGAAATCGACGAGCTGAAGGCCAAGTTTTATCCGATAGGGTACGCCAACCCGCAACTTGTGAACGCAAATCCTGATGTTATTTGCTTCACACATGAAAAAAACTGCACTTCCGCAGCACCATATACGATTACAAACACCAGCTATCAAGGTCCTGCACCTCAAGACAAAAAAGCTCAAGACAGCACGCCGAGTAAAAAACAAGATGGCACAGGTGGTAAGAGGACTTCTGACAACGACCCGACGCCAAATCCTTCCTCAAAGGATACTTCCCCAGCTCCGTCCGACTCTATGAAAACCACCGACCACGGAACTTGGGCAGGTGAACCATCCCCAAGTCGTCCAGGGGAAATGTGGGCTAACTTTTCCCAGGATACTCTAGATGCTGACCCAATGAAGACTTGTATATTTCAAGGATTGGCAGATAAAGCTGAGGAGAAGAGCAATAAACATTTTTCCGAAGGCGATGATCCACGGTCGGATGCTGAAAAGAAGCGCGATGCAGAGGCTGGATTGAAGAAAGGTTTTTGCGACGAGCAATATTACGGTAAAAAGTTCTGTGTTGATTGGCGTAAGCGGAAAGAGCTTATAGATCACAATATCCAAATCGACGAAAACGCTTCCCAGGATAAGCTGGACAGGACCCAACAGCCAGGATTTCTACATATCGACCCAGAGGCTGGTTCAGCTGCTTCAGGTCCAATAAAGCTCCCTTCCTTTCGCGGTGGAAGAACGGGTCTTCTCGATTCGTGGTGGGTCATTTCCAAAAATAAAATAGGGACATAGGCAAACCTGCCGTAGATTTTGGTTCGCCAGAATCAAAAAGCCAGGAGGGCGCCTATGTCTATGGAAAGACTAGCACGACTCGTTCTTCTTCCTGAATTGGAACTTGTGAAATCGGTAAAACTCAGCAATCGGACCCTGGGTCTTTTCTGTAAGAAAACTTCGACGCATGAGGTCTGTCCGAAATGCGCTCACCCTTCCCACTCTGTCTACGACCATCGGCTGGTCCGCATTAAGGATGAACCTCTTCGCAACAAGCTTGTTGTTCTTCTCATCGACAAACGTCGATTTTACTGCAGCCAATGTAAAAAGCCTTTCACTGAGCCTGTTTCAGGAATCGGCAAAGGCCGGCGCACGACCGAGCGTCTTCGGTCAGCAATATGCTGGGCGGCGGAGAACTTTCATGATCTTTCGCGGGTTCAAAGACATTATGATTGCTCTTCAGACACTGTTTATCGAGCCACATATGAGCGCCTCGAACTTCGCCGCAGAAAGCGGCTCTATCCGCTTCCTCCTGTCATCGGCATTGATGAGCATTCCCTTCGGAAGCCCAAAGGGAAGGCAACGGTATATTCGACCATCATAGTCGATCACACGCATCGGCGAGTTTACGATCTATTGGAAGGCCGCTCCCGGAGCGAAATTGAAGAACCGCTGAAGCAGCTGCCCGGCCGCTCCAATGTTCGCGTTGTCACGATGGATCTTTCTCCGGTCTATCGCGCGCTAAGCAGAGAGTATTTTCCAAACGCGAGTATTGTGGCTGACAGATTTCATGTTCAAAGACTTTTCACAAAACTGGTCAATCGTTTTCGCAAACGCATTACCGGTGACAAGCGCAGTCATCCCATGCGCAAGCTTCTTCTGCGCAATGCTGAGGATCTTGAGAGTCATGAACGCCGGATTGTGATTCAGTGGTTGAACTTCCATCCTGATCTTCGTGAAGTATATGAATACAAGGAAGCCATTCGACGCTTCTACAAAATCAGAGGCTATCACAGAGCACGATCTGCGCTGGGAAGACTGCTGCTCAGAATGGGGCGATCCTCAATTTCAGAAGCGAAAAAGCTGCGAACCACACTGATGA
>NZ_DASTAT010000100.1 GCF_035712445.1 Oligoflexus sp.
CTTGGCTACGCTGATATGGCTTTCAGGAGCATCCCAGGCCGCTTCGGTCGGGGTGCGGATAATTTCAGCACCCAAGGCTTCCAGGACCACCTGCTTTTCACGACTCATTTTCTCGGGCATGGTGATAATGACGCGATAGCCGCGCACAGCACCTGCCAAAGCGATGCCGATGCCGGTATTGCCGCTGGTCGGCTCAATCAGGGTATCACCCGGCTTGATCCGGCCCTGTTTCTCGGCATCCATCACCATCCGGTAGCCGATACGATCTTTGACAGAACCGCCCGGGTTCATAAATTCGCATTTGGCGTAGAGATTACAGGCGAGATTGCTGCCGACCCTGTGGAGTTTCACCAAAGGCGTATTGCCAATCGCATCGAGAATGGTTTCGCAAAGCATGCACTTATCCTTCCAAATTGGGGAAAATCAGGACCAATCCCCCGGTTTTACCTGAAGCCGCCAGTGAGTTGTCAATCCCTGTATGAACTGGCTCTTATCCACCTTCCATAATTAACAGGATTGCACAGGAATTTCGAGGTCATGTCGATCAGTAACAAAATCTTGACGCCGTGCACTCGTTGACAGGCAAGGGTGTCAGTGAAACAATAATGAATGATATCTCGTCATATTCTTGACCAGGCCGGTTTTTCGGAGTCTTCGGACTCACAGCAGCTTGTCACACTGGCCGTAAACTTCGGTTTCCAGACAATTCACCACTGCGGGCTATGGCATGCTATTTAAAAAACCATTGCTGGCCATCGACATCGGCTCCTCCTCGATCAAGGCGATCGAGATGTCGGGTGGACAGCAGAGAAAACTCCACAATCTGGGCATCGAGCTTCTGCCGCGTGGAGCTATCGAAGCCGGCATCATTCGCGATTCCGATGTGGTATCCAAAGCTTTGAAAAAGCTGATGGAACGGCTGGGGATCAATGCCAAGACCCGCCGCGTAGCCATCTCCGTATCCGGCGTTTCCACTCTGATCAAAAGGGTGAACGTCACCTTTGATGAAGAGGCCGATACGGACGAGGCCCTTTATGAAGAGGCGAAGCAGCAGTTTCATTCCAACCTGGATGAGATGTACTTCCGCCATCAGGAAATCGAATCCGCCTTTGTGGATGAGGGTCAGCGTTCCTTCATCCTGGTCGCTGCGAAAATCGAAACGATCGAGCAGTTTGTCGAGCTCATCCATCGCGTGGGACTGAAGGTCGGCATCACCGACTGCGATGTTTTCTGTCTCGCCAACATGTTCGATTACAACTATCCGGTCGCCGATGCCCTGACGATGGCTGTGAATATCGGCGCCAGCTCCACCCAGGTCATCTTCCTCTATAATGGGGAATTCCTCTTCTCGCGCGAATTCTTCACCGGCGGCAATGATATCAGCGCCCGCATCGCCGAAAACCTGCGCGTGGATTTTGATAACGCCGAATCTTTGAAAATCTCGGCCTCCATGGGTGATCAATCCATCGCCGATCGCGTCAGGCCAGCGATCCAGGAAATCAACGATCAGATCGCGGTCGAAATCAATACGACCCTGGCCTATTTCCAAAGCGAGGAAATGAGCGGACGCTTTGAAAAAGTCGATCACATCTTCCTTGCCGGTGGCGCCGCGAGCACCCTCGATCTGGGCTCCACCATCTCCTCGGTGCTGAGGGCCCCGGTGCAGGTGATCAACCCTTTCCAGCGCATTGATATCAAACCATCCGGTATTGATATGGACTATATCATGACCCAGGGCTCGCTCTTTGGCATCAGTGTGGGCCTGGGTTTGCGTGATTTTACAGATGTTGGCTAAGAGGTGGCTGGTCCGTGATTAAAATTAACCTCACACCGGTTGAAGAACTTGAGAATCCATATTGGTGGATTCCCGATCTGTCTGTGCTCCTGCTGACGCTCGCGATCAGTCTGGGCGGCGTCTACATTTATGTCAGCACCGTCGAGGCCGAAATCGCCGTTCAGGAAGCGGATAAAAATCGCATGATCGCAGAAACCCAGGCGCTGACCGCCGATGTCGAGCGCTACAACAGCCTGAATCAAAAGATCGAGCAGCTCGAATCGAAAAAGTTCTCGCTCAAACGCATCACCGAATCCAAGCTCGTGCGCTTTCTGCCGATCATCCTGCTCGAGAACATCCAAAATCTCAAGCCCGCCGGCGTATGGCTGACCGCGCTCGCTTTCATCGATAAAAAAGTCGATCCTGCGCAGGCCGTGGTCCCTCCGCCCCCGGCCGATCCGAATCAACCGGCTCAGGCTGGTGGCACAACGCCCAATGCGTCTGCGACACCGAAGCCGACCCTGGTCGATGGCCTGGGCACGGACTATCCCTTCGTGATCGAAATCAGCGGCAGCGCGACGAGCAACGTGCAGATCGCCGAATTCATGATGGCGCTCAAGACCACGCAGAGCCAGGCCTATGAAAAATCCGACCTCCGCACGCAGCTCTTCTTCAGCGACGTGGCGATCAACTTCTCGCAGGTCTCGACGCAGAAGGTGGAAGGTCGATCCTCGGACTACGTGAACTTCAAGCTGCAGCTCAATTCACGGGAACGCAGCGGGCGTGATGGGGACAATACGGGGAAATTCAGCCAGTTTATTGATGATTTCCGGCGCGATGGCCAGGCGAGCATGAACTGAGGGCAGCATGGAACTCGAAGAACTGATAGACAAGTATCGCAACTCCAAACCCCAGATCCGTTTTGGACTTGCGGGCCTTTTGGCTCTTTTGCCGGCTCTTAACACCTGGCTGAATCAAGGGGAGGCCCTGGAGGCGCGTCGGGCGCAGGTGGAAACCGAGGTCGTGGATGAACGGCAGAAATTCGAAGCCGCCAAACAGAAGGTCGCAGAGCTTCCCGCGCTCATGGCGAAGCTGAGTGAGATCGAAGATGAATTGACCAGAGCCAAGCAGATCCTTCCCGACCGCATCGAGATGGACAATATCCTGGCCTCGCTCGGCAAGCTTGAAAAGGAACTGGACGTGAAAATCGCCAAGTTCACGCCGGCGGCGGAATATCAGCCGAATCCGGGTCTGGAGTATAAGGAAATGCCTGTCGACCTTGTCCTGCAGGCTCCCTTTCCCCAAACCATGCGCTTTTTGGATCGCCTCGTCCACATGCCGAACCTGACCCATGTGCGGAATATTCAATTCGGCAACAGCATTCAGGACGCGAGTAAAAAAGGCAGCGATGCTCCGGTTCTGGAAACAAGCGCCCGTCTGATTCTGTTCAAGGGGATGTAATGATGCGTTGGTTGCGCCCAGTTCTTTTACTCCTGCTGCTTCCGTCGGCAAGCGGATTCGCGGCCGATCCCGTGGAGGCCAGAAAACTGGCTCAGGGCGCTGCGCCAGCCAATGGCAAAGCGGGCAAAAAGAAAAAGCAGGCCGAACGTCTGGACTTGAATCAGATCGATCTGGAGCAGGTGGAAGAGGAGTGGGACAGTACGCCCACCAAATCCACCGTGGACATGGGCAATTCCGTCAAGATCCGCGAGATCGTCGAGCCCTCGGGTGAATACACCTATGCCTCCTTCGGAAGGCCCGATCCTTTCATGGCGCCAGCGGCCCTTATGGATCCCGGTGCCAATGCGGGCGCGACACCTGCCTTCACTCCCGAGGGCAGCGAAATCAAAATCGTCAGTCCCCTTCAGCGCTATCCGCTGAGCGATTTGAATGTCAAGGGCGTGTGGCAGCTTTCGAGCGGAGAAACACGGGCTGTGATCCTGACACCGAAGGGTGAAGGCGTGGTCGTGAAAGAGGGCGATCCGATTTCGTCGGGCAAGGTCTTGAGCATCAAACGCGAGCAGCTGACCGTGCGCCTCTATCGTTTGCGAGCGGATGGCGTTCGTGAATATGAAGATGTCGGTATGAAAATCGGTGGAGCGCCGGATGCGAATCAAGGCGTCATTAAACTGGATCCCGGCAAGGACCCGGTTTTTGTGAATCCCGAAGCGAACAGTAAACCCGCGCCCTTAAGCAAGGCGCTGGAAAATCCCGTAATGCCCGCATCGCCGGTCGCGATACCGGCCGGGGCGGGGGCAGGCATGGTGGTTCCTGGAATCGTGGTTCCAGCAGGTGCTGCCGCGGCCATCGGTGGTGCGGTCCCAGCGCAGCCAGCGCCACCCGTTGAAAAAGGACTCGACCCAGTCGTTCCACGCGCTCCGAAATAAGCGCGTGCGAACAGGAGGATTATGGATGAAATCTATGCGGACAGGTTCTCACAATCTCGCTTTGATCAGCTGCGTTTGGCTGCTCAGCTGCACATCAGCGCAGAATCCGGTCAGTCGCGAAAGTCGCGCGGCTGAACTGGAGGTCAGCGAAGAGGATGCGAATGCCGCCATCAACGAGGCCACAGCGGATGACTCGGCTCCGATCGAGGCTGGGGACGAGGCCTCCTTCCTGAATGCGGAAGAGGCGAAGGAAAACTTCATCAACGAATCGGCAGAGGTTCGTGATGATATGTTCGGCAACGAGAGTGATGAAGCGGCCATGGCCAACGCGGTGGATCCCGATTTTCCCGTGGATCCCACGGCCGCATCACCGATGGGCGAGAACCTGGCTCAGGAAAGCATGACCCAGGATCCCACGGCCATGATCAATTCCAATCCCACGGCTCCCGATGCGATGCAGGCCGATGACGGCGATCCCGTCGCGGCGGCAGCGGCTGCGGAATCAGCTGCGATGAGCACCGCAGCCGGTGATATAGATCCGATCGGTGAAGGCTCGGATCAGATTCCTCCGGCCCTGATGGAAGATTCCAGTGTAGCGACAGCCCCAACGGCTCCGCCTCCTTCCGTTCCCGCTGCTCCTGCCGCGGCACCGGCTCCCACGCAGCCAGCGCCGGTCGAGGAAGTGGAACCCGTGTCGAGCGTTCTGAGCTGGGTCGGATACCGTATCGCGGAAAAAGACCGGCAACTTAAAGTTGAACTCTTCAGTCAGGGCAATCCCGATTTTGAAATCTTCGAAGAAACGAACCGCGCGCAGCAGCTTGAGCTCGTGATCCGCTACTATCAAACGCGTCTGCGCCGGAAGATTCATTGGGATATCAATTCGAGTGAATTCCGTTCACCCGTGGCTTACATCCGCATGCGTGAATTCAAGGACAAAGGTGTCGTCGATGTGGTCCTGACTCATCGCGATGCGGTGCTTCCGGAATTTTATGCGCGTGATGGCCGCATGCTTCTGGTTTATAAAATACCCGAGACCTATTTCAATAGCACCCAGGCCAACCGCCGCATGATCAAAGATCGTGCGATCAGTCTGGTCACAGGGATTGAGGCGCCTTTGCGTCAAGCGTCCAAGCCATCATCGACCAATGGCCCCGAGCAGCTCGGACATCGCCGGACGATCTTCCGTGACGAACCGACCGCTTTGCGTCCTATCAAAGACGTCATCCGTTCCTTCCGTGAAGAGGAAGCGGATGAAAAGGGCTTGCCCGACGACTTCAACCGCCGTCCTGCTCCCAAGCAGCAGCGTGCGGTGTATCAGATCGAAACCTTCTCATTGAGTTCCGTGGGTCAGGATGATTTGAATGAGTCCGTCGAAGAAGAGGAGGACGACTCATCGAGCGCCTTTGATGCGCTCAAGCGTCGAAAGGCCAATGAAGCTGCGGGTGAAGCATCGTCCAACGCCGTTCAGAATGTTCCGACGGAAACAGTGGAATCCAATCCTGTCCCTGCTCCTGCCGCGGAAGCTCCGGCCGCCAATGCGCTGCCTGTGGTGAACGAGGCGGTTCCTGCGGAATCGTTTCCTATGGAAGAGGAAGGTCCATTGCCGGCTGCCGAGACGCCCGATCCTGCCGCCGATATTTCCATTACGGATGAAGCGGTCGCCGAGCCCACGCCGCCGCCTGCGCCGCCTCCTCCTCCAGAACCCGTTGCCCAGCCGACCCAGGCAGGGTCCGTGATGTCCAATCCCATTGAGATGACCGGCCAGGCCAATCCTAATGGAGGCCAGGCCTACACAGGCAAGCCGGTTTTCATGGAATTCTATGATGCGCCCTTGTCCCTGGTCCTGAAAAGTTTTTCCGAGGAAACGGGCAATAACTTCGTCTATTCGAGCGCGATCGGCAGCACGCCGGTGACCGTTCATTTCAAAGGCGTTCCTTGGGATGAAGCGCTGAAAGGCATTCTTGAGACCTATAGCCTCGGTATGGTGCGTATCGGGGAAAGCGTGGTGCGCATCGATCAGGTGACGCGTCTGACTCAGTACATGCAGGATCTGGAGCAGGCCAAACTTTTTGAAATGCGCCGCATCCCCACCAAAGTCCTGGTTTTCCGGGTGAATAATGCGGTGGCCAAGGACGTGACCCAGCGCCTTCAGGCTCTTTTGGCCCGTGATATCGAAGTCGATCAGCGCACCAAGATCCAGGCCGATGATCGCACCAATTCCATCGTGATGGAGGCTTCGCTTCAGGTGCTGAATAAAGCCAAGGCCATCATCGAACGCCTCGATCTGGAGACGCCGCAGGTGGAAATCGCCTCGCGTATCGTCGAAGTGCAGAAGACCATGAATAACTTTTTCGGTGTGGCCTGGGGTAACAGCTTTAACTTCGATCCAGGCCGCGCTTTGGGTTTTGGTTCCTTGAACTTCCCCAACTCCGTAGGCTCAAGCTTTGCTGTGGATCCCGGTGTGGCAGCCGCCAACACTGCGGGAGTCGGTCGTTTCCGCTTCGGCTCCCTGAATAAGTTCGTCGACCTCGACCTGCTTTTGAAAATGGAAGAAAAGAAAGGCACGACCAACGTTCTGCAATCGAACCGGGTGCTCGTGCTGGATGGACAGAAGGCTTCGATCCTCGCGGGTAACTCCCGATTCTTCCGTCCGGCCGCGGGGGCTGCGACGATTCCAGGCCAGGTCCCGGCCGGGGGAGGAGCGGGTGGCGGAGAGGCTGTGGGACTTGCGGAAGTGAAGTTCAATCTGCAGCTGGATGTGAAACCTCAGATCACCGCCCTGGGTTCTGTCATCATGGATCTTCTGATCAAGAGCGATACGCCAGGGGACTCCACAGGTGAAGCCCTGGCTACCAAAAACACCCGTGAATTGACCACACAGATGGTGCGTGACAGCGGGGATACCGGGGTCATCGGCGGCATCTATGATACGAGTCGCACCACCTCCGTATCGGGTGTGCCCCTTCTTTCGGATATTCCGATTCTGGGAGCCCTCTTCCGTTCGACGCAGACCGTCGAGAACCAGACCGAACTTCTGATCATGGTGACACCAACGATCGTATCAGGCCGCAACACCGAAGACCGCATGGAAACGTCCGCGACCAAAGGCAACCGTGCCCGTGAGGCGATGTGAAGGAGAGCTTTATGCTTCGCTATGTTTGGCTTTTAAGTCTCATCAACCTGGGTGCGGGCTGTTCCTATAAACCCGAGGACCCTGGCCTTTGCAAGTTGAATTGCAGCAGCGCAGTCATCGGCAGCAATGATATTCCGCTGTCCATGACCCTGCAGAGCACGACCAATAACGTGACCTGCGCCGCGGGCTCCGCCGGCCAGGTGATCAGCGATCCTTTCTTCGCTCAGTTTCTGGTGGCGGAAGCCTTCGATGCAGGCGTGGACCAACCCGGGCAGAGGCCGGTTCCATTCGTCAGCGTCGAGCCCATCGTGAACGGTTTGCGCTCGGACCTGCCGGAGCACAACCCGAATGTCGAGATCAACGGCAACATTTTTACGCCAGCCCGCTATAAGGGCATCATCACGCCCAAAGATAACTGGTGCTCGGATACCTGCGGGGTGGTGACGGTTGAAGTCGCCGCCGTATGCCCGCCGCCGGGCAGCACGAGTGAAATCAGCATTCAGATGCACTCAGGCGCTCTCTATTCGGATGTTGCGACCTTCACTACCACCACGCTCGACGCCAATTAAGGTTCAAAAGAGGCTGTCATGAATAGCATCGATCATCTTGCGGCTCTTGATCCGGGCAAGCTCGCCAAATCCGAGCAGGTGGCCCTGGATCATTTCCGCAAAAAGCCGGATGGTCGGGGTTTCTTTGCTGTGGGCGAAATCCTTGTTCGCCATCATCGCATCGAGGAAGCGATCCAGGTCCTGATGCAGGGGCTTGAACGTCATCCCAATTATTCGGTGGCCCGGGTTTTCCTGGCCCAGCTTTTTTTCAAAAAACATTTTTTCCGGGAAGCGTG
Organism: Oligoflexus sp.; assembly: GCF_035712445.1. Taxonomy (NCBI): domain Bacteria; kingdom Pseudomonadati; phylum Bdellovibrionota; class Oligoflexia; order Oligoflexales; family Oligoflexaceae; genus Oligoflexus; species Oligoflexus sp. The sequence goes on from NZ_DASTAT010000100.1 coordinate 8,139, forward strand.
GAATTGCCTGGAGGGTAGCCCCTCTTCTCTGCGCACCAACCTGACCGCGCAGATCCTTCGTCTGAAACTCTGCGTGGTCCTGAACTTTGAATCCCAGGCCCGCAGTCTGGCCCGTGAACTTGCCGTTCAGGACTTTCAGGATGGCGAAGCGCGCATAGTCATCGATCACATCAATATCAAAAGTTTTCCCATACTCCGGCGCGACTATGCTGAATACCTGGGCTGGGACGGCATCAATCAGCAGCAGAAGAAAGAATCCCAGCGCATCACGGAAGTGGCCCTGAAATCGAAGAGCCAGGATGATGAGCTGGCTCAGGAACATTTCCAGGAACGCGTGGCCAAGGGTTTTTTCTCAAGTCCCGTTCAGGAAATTTTTGTGAAACGCACGGCGCCCGATTTAAAACCGGGTGACCTGGATGAGCTGACCAGGGCGCGTCTGGCCCGACGCCAGGGCTACTATCAGAGCGCCTATGAAATCTATGAGCGCCTGGCTTATGCCGCGCCGTCCAATGAGCTCTTGCGTCGCGAATTTGCTGAAGTGCGTGAGCTGCGTGACGCGCAAAAGGAAATCGATCGTCAGATGGACCCCAAGATGGCTGATGCCATGGATAAGGTCCGGACGATCGATAAGAAAATTGCAGTCCTCAATCAGCTGCTCCAAAGTCTGGAAAAACTGGATGTGGCCTAAGGCTGCGTCCTCTCATTTACTTGCCGCCCTGCATCATGCCCTGGTGCATACCCATATGACCCAACATCGGGCACGCATCGGAGTCCTGGCAGTGCTTCATCATTTCAGCCTGGCATTCGCTCGCGGCTTTATTGCTGCGTAGGCAGGCAGCAAAGGCCTCGTGATTTTTAGCCATGGTTTCCCTTTGCTCCTTGGTCCACTCGGTTGTTTTGCCGCTCTGGGGTTTTTGTGTAGCAGGCTTGTCCGCAGCGTAGGCTCCGAAACTCAGCATGGCTCCTGTACAGAAGATGAGAATTCGTTTCATAAAAAGAACTCCTTATTGGTGTGAATTTCCGCCTGACGATGCGATAGAAACATAAACGCTGGATCATTTCGAGTCTTTCTGTTTAATAAATTCTGCTGCATTAGAGGACTTGTCCATGGCCAGAACGACTAAAAAACGCATACTCGTTGCGAGCGGTGTGAACCTGGATCTCCTGGGAAAGCGCGAGCCGGAAATTTACGGATCCACAACGCTGTCCACGATCGAAGATGAATTGCGCAAAATCAATCCGACGCTGGCCAAAGCCTTTGGTTTGGAAGCGGCCGAGCTGATCTTTTATCAGAGCAATCATGAAGGGCAGTTCCTCGAAAAATTATCCGAGGGATGGGATGGCGCTGTCATCAATCCCGGAGCCTGGACGCATACCTCGCTGGCCTTGGCCGATCGGCTGGCCGGTTTAAAACTTCCCTTTGCCGAAGTCCATCTGTCGAATATCGCCAAACGTGAGGCTTTTCGCCAACACTCGTACTCCGCCCCGCATGCTGTCGGTGTTTGCTTTGGCTTTGGTTCGGCGTCCTATACCGCAGGCCTCAGCGGACTCTATGCCTGGCTTGCCAAACAATCCTGATGGTGGGTTTCTGTACACCCCTTCCGCGCCCTGGGTTCTTTTTCGCTCTTGACCAGGGCTCCACTCCACCTGCATTCTTGCCACAAAGAATTTAAGCGCACACCTTCCCAAAGGGGGCCCGATGAAACGTGCCGTTTTTAATCAAAAGGGCGGAGTCGGCAAAACGTCCATTACCTGTAATCTGGCGGCTGCCTTTGCCAAAGCTGGACGCAAAGTCCTGGTGGTGGATCTGGATTCCCAGGCCAATTCCTCGAAATATCTGCTCGGCTCGCGCATGGAACGCGTGAACACCACCGTGGCTGATTTTTTTAATTCCACGCTCAGTTTCCGGCTGTTTCAGGAATCGCTCATGGATACGATCTATGAAAGCGAGTATCCGAATCTTTACGTGATCCCTTCCAGCGAAGCCCTGAAAGAGCTGCAGCCGAAGCTCGAAGGTCGCTACAAGATTTTCAAGCTGGGCGAGGCCATCGATGTGGCGATCGAAAAGATGGGCTTCGATGACGTTTTCTTCGATACGCCGCCGTCCCTCAATTTTTACAGCATGAGTTCGCTGCTCGCCGCCGATCGCGTCCTGATCCCCTTTGACTGCGATGCCTTCAGCGAGGACGCCATTCACCAGGTGATGCAGGCTGTGCAGGAAGTGGCGAGCGATCACAGGCCCGAACTGCAGGTGGAAGGCATCATCATCAATCACTATCAGTCGCAGGCCAAGGTTCCCAAGGCCGGCATCGACCGCCTGGAGCAGCATGGCTTCACGATCCTGAAGCCTTTTTTAAGTTCGTCCGTCGTGATGCGGGAAAGCCATAGCGCAGGTGTGCCCTTGCCTTTCTTCCGGCCAGGCCATAAATTGAGTCTGGAATTCTCAGGGCTCGCCGAGGCGCTGATCGGCCACGACAAACACGTGCGGCAGGTCAAGGCCAAGGGGCGCAGTCGCTCCTCGCAGCCGGAAGCATAAGGTCACGTTATGAAAACTCTCGAATCCTGGATCAATCGCATGAGCTGGGCCGGCCCCGAGCATCAGCTGGCCCCTTGGGTTGAAGATGGCATCGCCCATGGATTCGAAGGACTGGGTTTTGATCTGCCTCCATCCGGCTATCATCTGAAGCAGGTGCATGGGCCCGCCCTGGTGGAAATTAAAAAGGGCGCGAATCCAGAGACGCTGGCGGAAGCGGATGGACTTTGGACGCGGGAACCGGGCCTTGTCATCGCCGTGAAAACTGCGGACTGTGTCCCGGTGCTCATTCAGCATCCGCGACTTGTGATGGCGATTCATGCCGGCTGGAAGGGGATGGCTCAGGATATTCTGGGCGCGGCCTGCGAGGTTTTGGATCAACAGGGCATTCCCATCGCGGATTGCAAGGTCGGCATTGGACCCTGCATCAGCCTCGATAGTTTTGAGGTGGGGCCCGAGGTCATAGATCAGTTCCGCCGCAGCGCCTATGGCCTGGATCAGGAAACGCTGGCCTGGTCTTCGAGCAAGGGCCTGGGGGATCGCTGGCATCTTGATCTTGGACTCATGGCGGCTTTGCGCTTGAAAAGGGCTGGATTTGAGCCCGAGCAGCTGAGTGTGATTCGCAGCTGCACGCGGAAAAATCCTATGGTCTGGCATTCCTTCAGGCGTGACGGGCAAAGGGCGGGGCGCAACTGGAGCTGGATTCGCCTCGCGTGATCATTCTAGGGTCATGCGCAGACCGGCCAGGTTTATCCCGAACTGGGTGCTTTTTTTCGTCGAGTCGTCGGCATGATTTTTCCCGTTTTCCGCCGCCCACCACACACCGCCCATGTACCAGGCATTTTTAGCAATGGGAATCACGATGGAACTGGAGACCTTGAAAAAGTTTCCGGTGACCTTGACGGTTTCCTCTTCGCCTGTGGTCGTATTGAGTTCGGTGGATTCCGAGCGGTTGAAATCGAGGATGCCGACGTTCTCCAGAGTATAATCACCAGCGGGAACGCTCCAGGTGGCGAAGGCTCCGAAGAGATCGGAGCTGAGTTCGCTTTTGGGATTTTTCACTTTACTGGCGTTCAGTCCAAGGTCAATGCCCAGTTCAAGATCATCACGCACCATATAGCTGATCGAAAGAAGAGCATTGGAATCCTGAAAAGGATAGAAATAAAGGTTCACCTTATCGACCGTGGCCCAGATCATGGAATCCACGAGGTCACCCGAGTTCAGCGTGGTGATTTCGCGCTTTGCGTCCTCATCGCTGTATTTGGTTTCGGATTGGGCCCATCTGAGGCCGCTGAATTGCAGGGAAAGGCTGGCGGCAACCGGTTCGCTTTCCGCGGCCATGCTCCCTGTGGCGAGTAGGGTGGACACGAAACAAACGCTAAAGTTCTTCATGACTTGTCTCCTGGATCATGACACGTGGGGCCGGCATGGCTGCTGCTATTATTCTAACAAACGCCGCATCAATTTGGCAGTATGCCCGCAAGTTGGCTTTTTTCCTGGTCGGCGTCTGTGCTAGAACTGCCATTCGGCGCGGTACGGAAGGAAGGAGTGTTTCATGGGTGTTCTGATAGGCTGTCAAAACCTTGCGAAATCTATGAGTCATAAGGTTTTGTTTCAGGATCTGAACCTCGCGATTGAGGACGGGGAAAAGCTGGGCATCATCGGCCCCAATGGAGCCGGTAAATCCACGTTCCTGAAGATCCTGAAAGGGCTGGAAGTGCCTGACGCCGGAACCATTGCCGCGCGCAAAGGCCTGCGACTTGCGTTCATCAATCAGGAGCCGCAGTTTCCCACGCAGAAAACTTTGGAAGAGGTGCTGACGTCCGCCGGTGAACGGGAAGGACTTGATCATGACACCGCCATGATTGAAGCGCATAAGCTTTTGAGCAAGCTTGGTTTCCCCGATCCCATGCAGATGGTGGGAACCCTGTCCGGTGGCTGGCGCAAGCGTCTGGCCATAGCCGAAGCCTTGATCAGCAATCCCGACCTTGTGCTCTTTGATGAACCGACCAACCATTTGGATCTGCGCTCGGTCATCTGGCTGGAGGAGTTTCTGCGCCAGGCGAGTTTCGCCTGGGTGCTGGTCAGTCACGATCGTTATTTTCTGGATCGGACCGCCCGGCGCATTCTCGAAATCCACCCGGCCTATCCAGGTCGCTGGCATGTCGAGGAAGGCGGCTACTCGTCCTTCATCGAAAAAAAGGAAGCCTACCTTTACGATCTGCAGGTGAAAGAGGCCTCGCTCGCCAACAAGCTGCGGCGGGAAGAGGAATGGCTCGTGCGTCAGCCCAAAGCGCGGGGAACCAAGGCCCGCTATCGCGTTGATGAAGCGATGCGCATGAAGGGCGAGATGCAGGATCTGAAGCAAAGGCTCAGCACCAGCAGCGCGAACCTGGATTTTCAGGCCTCGGGCCGCAAGAGCAAGCAGCTTCTGCAGCTTAAGGGCATTACCAAGCGTTTCGGTGAACGCACTCTTTTTCAAAACCTGGATTTCGTTCTGTCGCCCGGCATGACGGTTGGAATTCTTGGAGACAACGGCACGGGGAAATCCACGCTCCTGAAAATCATGGGGGGTGTTGAAGAGCCCACCGAGGGTGCGGTTCAGGTCATTCAGAATCTGGAGATCGTTTATTTCGATCAGGCCAAGGAGCAGCTGCAGCCGGACTGGACTTTAAAGAGGGCCCTGTCGGAAGGTCATGAAGCCGTGATTTTCCGTGATCGTTCCGTGCATGTGGCCTCCTGGGCTCGCCGTTTTCAGTTCAAGGCCGAGCAGCTCGACACGCCGGTGTCCTTTCTTTCCGGTGGCGAAAAAGCCCGCGTGATGATTTCCCGTCTGATGCAGCGCAAAGCCGATGTCTTGCTTTTGGATGAGCCGAACAACGACCTTGATATAGATACTCTCGAAATTCTGGAAGACAGCCTGGAGGATTTCCCCGGCGCTGTGGTTCTCGTGTCGCATGATCGTTATCTTCTCGATCGCCTCTGCACGCATTTCCTTGGGCTTGGGCCAGGCGGAAAAATAACGGCTTTCGCGGATTATGCGCAGTGGGAGCGGAGTCTTCTGGACGAGGGCAAGGCCCAGAAAAAAGAAAAACAGGGCGCCGGGGCCGCGCCTGCAGCCAAGCCGAAATCCACCAAAGCCGTGAAGCTTTCCTATAACGAACAGCGTGAGTATGAGAAAATGGAGGAATCCATTCTGCATGCGGAAGAGGAACTCTCTGCCGCCCAGGCGGCGGTCGAAGACCCTTCGATAGCCTCGCAGACGCAAAAGCTCATGGCTGCCAGCGACAGGCTGCAAAAAGCCCAGGAAAACGTCGATCGGCTTTATGCGCGCTGGACGGAACTGGAAACCAAGGTGCAGGGCGGTTGACTTGAAAAAGTGGGCTCTACTCATACTTCTGATCCTCGGTCTGAGCTGGATGACAAGTCTGGCTGAAGGGCTCATGTGCGATGCCGACGGTCATGACATGAGCGCACAGCTTCACGAGGAGTCCGCACCGAAAACAGATTCCCATGCCTGTCATGTCGGGTCCTGTCACTTCGGACACTGTTCCCACGTTTATGCCCGACTTGCGTCCACGTCCATCATGGAGCCGGATGGTCATGCCGGTCCCCATGTGACCCCGTACTTCTTCATAACCATTTCTGCACCCGACTTTTCCTTGATGCGGCCGCCCCTCGCCTGACACGAATCCGTGATAGTATTTCCTAGCCTTTTTAAAGGCTGAATCATTCCTTCAACTCGTGAGCCGAGTATGAGACTTAACTTTCTCATGTCTGTCAGTATTTTTATGTCAGCACCGCTTCAGGCTGCTGAAACCTGCCGTTGGTCGCAATGGTCGGAGGTGGCGTCCTCCATTCTGCGTTCTGCGCCGGAGTGGGGATCTCTGGAGAAAAAGGCCGGTTTGAATCAATCGCAGCAGGAAGCCGCAGATTATGGTCCCGCGCCTCGCGCTGCGTTTCAGTATCTGGCGGGTGCGCCGCTGACCCGTGAAGGGGAAGCCGAGCTGCGTTATGAGTGGACCCTGGAACGTGGCGGCAAACGGGATGCTCGTCAAAAACTTGTGAGCGCGCAGCAGGCCCTATCGGAAGCCGCGATAGCCGGTCGCAAAGCCGAGCTTTTAAAGGATCTCGCGGTGACAGCCGATCGTCTGCAGCAGATCGAACATGAAGATGAAATCCTGAAAGAAACGGTCAGCACCTATCGGGCTTTGATGCGGCAGCTCGCATCGCAGGCGGCCCTTTCACCCGAGCAGGATGTGACGCTCGCTGTTTTTCGCCTGGCCCATGATGAAACGCTGATGAAGTCCGGTCAATTGGAGGTCGAAGCGGACGGCATTCGCAGTCAGCTTGCGCATCTGACCGCTTGCGAGGCAGTGACCCTTCCTAAATCCCGCAAGCAGGAGCGCACGAGCTGGCCTGAATTTCCGAATCAGATGCAGGATCTGAATTCGGCCTGGAAAAGACGGCAGGAAGCCCAAAAAGCTCAGCAGAAAGCGCTGCTGGATCAGGAGACGGCGCAAAGCATCGCGGATCTTTCGATCGGTCCTGTGGCGCGTCTGAGCCTGGAGGATGGGAGCAGCAAGCCGGCCTTTGGCGTCGCAGCAAGTCTACCGCTGGGGCGGACGCAGTCCCAGGCGACCTTGCAGGTGGCGCAGGCCACGTTCTCCCTCGCCGAAGTCGAAGCCACGATCGAACAGAAAAAGCGGGCTGCGGACTACGCCCGCTGGCTTGGACAGTACCGCAGTGCGGTGAAAGTCCTGAGGCAAGGTTTTGCTGAAACCGCGGTCCAGGATAAGCACGAGAAAATGGAAAAACTCTTCCTTGCGGGACGCGTGAATGCATCCCTCATCATCGAAGCCCACCGTCAGATGTATGAGCACGTCGTGTCCCGTCATCAGATGGAATGGAAGGCGCTGGAAGCCTACTGGAATCTTCGTTCCATGAACGGTCAGCTGCGGGAGGTGGACCTGTGATGCGTTTCTTTATGATCCTTCTTTTCGTGCATGCGCCTTCGCTTTGGGCCCATGCCAGTGAAGGTAAAATGTCCCTGCACGTGGGACCGGATAAAGGTGTTTTGGAAGTGGATGAGGACAAGGGCTTTGTCCTGCGATCCAGTGCAGAGCGAAATTTTTCCATTCAAAAAACCCTGCTCAAGGCGGGGCCATCGTGGACGGTTCCAGCCTCATCCCTCGTTCATTCGGGCATGGAAACCCAGGTGATTCGGCAAAGGGCAGGGCACTGGAAGTCGGTGGACGTGGATGTCGTGCGCAAGTCCGGAAACCGGATCGAGATTCGCAGCAAGGAGCTTCTGAATGGTGACCTGCTGGCCACGGCTGGACTTGGCTTTCTGAAGATCATTGAGCAGAGCGTCATGACTCCGCACACTGACTCCCATGATGATTGAAAAGGACGACTGATGCTGAATCGCATTATACATTTTGCCGTTTTTCATAGGGTTTTAACGCTGTTTTTGACAGCCATCGTGGTAATCTCGGGCCTTGTTTTCGGCTTTCGCCTGCTGCCCATAGATGCCGTGCCTGACATCACCAATAATCAGGTGCAGATCAATACGACCATCACCGGCCTCGCGCCCGAAGAAATTGAACGCAGTATCACCTTTCCGGTGGAATCCTCGATGCGGGGGCTGCCCCAGGTCGAAGGCGTGCGTTCGATCACACGCTTCGGCCTGTCCCAGATCACGGTGATTTTCGAGGACGGGGTCGACGTTTATCGAGCCCGGCAGATGGTGTCCGAGCGACTTCAGAATGTTCTGAGCGATCTGCCGACCGGCGCGGTCACCCGCCTGGGGCCGATTTCCACCGGCCTTGGGGAAATTTATCAGTACACCCTTGATTTCAAGACCATTGCCACCGATCCCGACGTCCGTTTTCAGCAGCTGATCCAGCTTCGCAGTTATCAGGACTGGACCATCAAACCCCGGCTTTTGACAGTGAAGGGCGTGGCCGAGGTGAACACCACCGGCGGCTATGAAAAGCAGTATCAGGTGGAACCGGATCGGCAGAAACTCCAGGCCTATGGCATTCACTTTTCCGATCTTAAAAGCGCCTTGGAAAGCGCCAACCGCAATGTCGGTGGGGGACAGATCCAGCAGACGGCGGAGCAGTTTTTGGTGCAGGGCATAGGCCTCTTCAAAAGCCCGGAGGACATTAAGCTCGTCCCTGTGAAGCAGCTCGAATCCCTCCGCATCGTCCGCCTCGGGGAAGTGGCCAGCGTCACCCTCGGTCGCGAGCAAAGGACGGGAGCCGCGACCATGAATGGAGAAGAGGTTGTGCTCGGCACGGTCATGATGCTGATGGGGGACAACAGCCGTTCGGTGGCCAAGGCCGTCGATGCCCGCATCGAAGAGATTCGGCGCACGCTGCCGCCTGACCTCGTCCTGACCACCGTTTACGATCGTTCGACCCTCGTCGATCATACGATCCAAACCGTGCAGCATAACCTGCTCTTCGGTGCGCTTTTGGTGACCCTCGTCCTCTTCGCCCTGCTCGGAAATATCCGCGCGGCCATGATCACCGCTCTGACCATCCCCTTCACGCTCTGCGTCACCTTCCTCCTGATGCGCCCCCTCGGACTCTCGGGGAACCTTATGAGCCTTGGCGCCCTTGACTTCGGCATGATCGTCGATGGAACGGTGATCGTGCTCGATAACTGCGTGCGCATGATTCAAAGTCGCGCGAAAAGCCTGGGCCGTGCTCTCAATTCCCAGGAAAAAAAGCAGGCGATTCATGATGCGACAGTCGAGATTCGTGCGGCCGCTGGTTTTGGTGAACTCATCATCGTTGTGGTCTTTCTTCCGATCTTCGCGCTGGTGGGTGTGGAAGGGAAGATGTTCAAGCCGATGGCCACGGCCTTCTCGATTGCCGTTCTCGGGGCGCTTCTTCTTTCCTTCACGGCCGTCCCGGCCCTGGCCAGCTTTGTCCTGAGCGGTGAAGGACGGGGTCGCGAACCCTGGCTCATGCGGATTCTGACCAGGATCTATGAACCGATTCTGCGTCTCTCCTTCCGCCTGCGTTTCGTCTTCATCAGCGTGGCGCTGCTGGCGATCGCCGGATCTCTCTTTCTCTTCACCCGCATGGGAGCCGTGTTTTTACCGCAGCTTGGAGAGGGGTCCTACGCCTTTCACATGATACGCCCGGTGAACATCAGTCTCGATCAGTCGATTGCCTTTCAAAAAACCGCCGAGCGCATTCTGCGGGATGTGCCGGAGGTTCAGCATGTTTTCTCGCGCATTGGAACCAGCGAAGTCGCCACCGATCCCATGGGGGTGAACGTGTCCGATACCTACATCATGCTGAAGGACCAGAGCAGCTGGCCTCTTCAACAGGGGACAAGGCATACCTTCGAATCCCTGGCTCAGGAGATCATCGAGACTTTGGAGCGCGAAGTCCCGGGGCAGAATTATCTCGCATCCCAGCCCATTCAGATGCGATTCAACGAATTGATGGAAGGAACCAGGGCCGATGTGGCGATCAAGGTCTTTGGCAATGACCTTGCGAAGAACCTTGATATCGCCCGCGAGATTCAGGAACTCATCGAGGATATTCCCGGCGCCGGGGATGTGGAACTTGATCTGGCCGGCACCTCGCCGGTCCTTAAAATCGAGCCCAAGCCCGAGGCCCTGATCCGCTATGGAACCTCGGTCGCTGAAGTGTTTGAAACCGTGGCCGCGGCCCTGGGTGGCGAGGAAGCCGGGTTCATCCATCAGAACGAGCAGAAGGTTCCGATTTACATTCGACTCGGCGAGGCCGAGCGTTCCGATCTGGATGTGATTCGTTCGCTGCCGGTCGCCATCAGCAGCGGAGCCTCGACGCGACTCGATACTCTGGCCGACCTTGAATTCGCGGATACCTATGGTTCCATCAATCGGGAAAACGGCATGCGCCGGACCGCGGTCCTCGTGAACCTCCGCGGCCGCGATACGGAGAGTTTTGTGCAGGAGGCTCAGCAGAAAATCGCCGATTCCATTAAGCTGCCGGACAACAGCTTCATTGAATGGGGCGGTAACTTTCAGAACCTGCAGGAGGCGCGGCTTCGTCTCCTCGTCCTGACTCCGCTCGCCCTCTGTCTCGTCTTCTTCATGGTCTATGCGGCCTTCGGCAATGTCTGGGAAACGCTGCTTATCTTTGTCGGCATTCCGCTGGCCTGGGTCGGCGGCATCCTGAATCTTTGGCTGAACGATCTGCCTTTTTCGATTTCCGCGGGCGTTGGTTTCATCGCGCTCTCGGGCATTGCCGTTCTGAATGGAGTCGTTCTGATCGGCTATTACAATAGTCATAAGGCCAAGGGTGAAAGCGGAGCGACCATGATCATGAATGCGACGGTCGCCCGCCTGCGTCCTGTGGTGATGACAGCGCTCGTGGCGATCTTTGGTTTTTTACCGATGATGTTTTCGCAGGGCATGGGGGCCGAGGTGCAAAAGCCGCTGGCCACGGTCGTCACCGGCGGGATACTTTCGTCGACGGTGCTGACGCTTTTTATTCTGCCGATGCTCTTTTCCTTGATTGAAAAGCGTGTGCGGACATTCCGCGTGACGGCGCATTGAATGGGAAACTTCCATGGCGTTTTTCGCAATACCGCTTCCCGATGAGGGGAAGGCCCGGATAAACGAGGGCCTCGCCGCTTTGAGAAAGGATTGGCCTGATGTTCGCTGGGTGCATCCTGAGGACTATCATTTCACGCTGCGCTTTCTTGGGGGGCTTCAGCCTGAGGCCATGACCCGGCTTCTGACAGTCGTGAAGGGAGGGGGTCTGCCCTTTCCCCCTTTTACGCTGAATCTGCAGGGCATTTCCTCATTTCCGCCGCAGCGGGATCGGGGTGTGCTCTGGATCGGTCTGAACCTTATGCCCCCCGAAATGTTGGATCTGCAGATGCGCCTGGAACAGGCCGTGCAAGCCTGGGGTTTTGAAGCCGAAACCCGACCCTTTACCCCGCATCTGACCATAGGCCGCTTCAAAAACCACGATGCGGCGGGGATTATGGAACGTCTTCCTGAGTTTGCGGCCCAGGATTTTGGCCAGTTCACCTGCCGCGAGTACGCCCTCATGAAGCGGCGATATGGCGCCAGAGATCACGAGGCCCGGCCATTGTACGAGGTCCTGGCCCGCTTTCCGGTATAGACGTTCGCTGAAGCTTCGGCCTCGTAGGCTTTGCAGCTAAAGCAGTTGAGAGGAAAGCCTGGAAGGATTACAACGGGAAGGGTAAAAGATTGGTTCCCTGGAACTCGCTTGTGCGGAGAGAGTATGACGAAGAAATCGATAGCTGTGCTTTGCAGTGGTGGTGATGCCTCCGGCATGAATGCAGCCATTCGTTCGGTGGTGCGCAGCGCCCATTTTGAAGGCATCGACGTGTACGGCGTTTACAAGGGCTTCGAAGGCCTGCTCGATAAATCCGTCGCTCATCTTGATTTGTCCGCCGTCGGCAACATCATCCAGCGCGGGGGAACAGTCATTTACAGTTCCCGCTCCACCCGTTTCATGCAGCCTGAGTACAGAGCGCAGGCAGCATCCTTCCTGAAGGACCTTGGGATCATGGGCCTCGTCGTGATCGGCGGGAACGGCTCGTTCAATGGCGCGGCTCTTCTGCACAAGGAACACGGCATTCCCGTCGCGTGTTTGCCCGGTACGATTGATAATGATATCGGCGGCACGGAATTCTCCATCGGTTTCGACACCGCGCTCAACACCGCAGTCGAGGCGATTGATAAAATCCGTGACACCGCGACTTCGCATGATCGCACCTTCATGGTGGAAGTCATGGGCCGTTCCTCGGGCCTGATTGCGATTACAGTGGCGATCGCCACGGGTGCGGAAGCGGTGATCTTCCCGGATCTGACTGTGGACCTCGCCTCGGTGGCCTATACGGTCAAACGCGGTGTTTCGCGCGGCAAGAAATCTTCCATCATCATCGTTGCCGAAGGTGAAAAGGAAGGGCTCAGCCATCTTTATCAAAAAGAGCTGCAGGAAAACTACGGACTGGAAACCAAACTCTGTATTCTGGGTCATATCCAGCGCGGCGGCAACCCTTCGCCGCGTGATCGTTTCATCGGCTCCTTCATGGGGAATATGGCCGTGAAAGCTCTCGTCGGTGGCGAACAGGCCGTGGCGACTGTCGTGCGCGATGGAAAATTCGCTCTGGCGCCTTTGCAGGAATGTCTGAAGAAGCGCAATGACTTCGACCGCAATCTTTTGGATCTTCTGAATACACTCGCTCTTTGAAAGGAGCTTCGCATGGGCCTTTTCCCTGCTTCCGTGGATCTGGATGCATTGAACCGTGACTGGCGACCGAAGGCGGAAGCGAACATGGGCCTTCAGGTCATCGAAATCGGGGAAAACAGCATCACCGCGGAATTCACCGTCGGCGAGGCCATGCTGCAGCCGCATGGCATCATGCACGGTGGCTTTTCCTGTCTGGTTGGGGAGGGGCTGGGTTCCATCGCCGGCAACCTTTGTCTCAAGGATCCCGCTTTCGCCGTCGTGGGTCAGAACCTTCAGGCTCTGCATCTGCGTCCTGCCAAACCTGGGGATGTCCTGCGGGCCCAGGTGCGGCCCGTTCACATCGGTCGGCGTTCACATATTTGGGAGACGGAAATCAAGGACAGGCGCAGTGATAAGCTGATTGCGCGGGTGACCCTGACCGTCGCGGTGGTGGAGCGGCCGAGGTGATTAGCGCCGTGATTCAAAGTGGAAGTAAGCAGCTGGCTGGTGGCCTCGTGGATTCTTGTCCAGGAAGATCAGCACAATAATTTCATGACGACGTTCGCCGTCGCTATTGATGATCATCGCATCAGCCAGCTGCAGAAGTCGCGCAAGGCTCGGCAGGGAGCGGCCTGCTTCACTCTCCTGAATATGCCTTTCCAAAAATACGATCAGCTCCTGCTGATTCAAAAGCTGTCCCCGCAGATCCATGGAGAGCGCCACAAGACTGGCATCAAAGCCATAGCGCAGCTGCTGCAAAGGCGTGCTGATCGTCTGCGGGCTCCAGTTGCTTACCAGCGCATGGGCTTTTTTAATGCTCAAAAGACAGCTCGTGATCTCGGCCATGGCGTCGATGCCATCGGCTTCCAAGCCCATGCGTTCCAGGTCCTCACGCAGCTGCCGCACCAGGAAATCCCGCTGATCGACAGTGGGCAAAGGCTTTTCTTTGACCTCAAAACCCCAGGCCAGATACTTTTCAATGCCGAAGATATCACGCGTCAGGAGCTTGCTCAGATGAATCAAAAGAATCTGCTGCAGCATCAGACGCGGCAGGTTCATGGGAATGATGTGGGCCACGTGAGGATTCTGCCGCATCATGGCCAGATTCTTCAAAGTATCCTCGGACGACATCACCACGATACGGCTCTGCTGGCTGACTCGCATGATGTCCGGCGTCAGGCTCAGCCAGCTATGGTGCAGCGCGAGCAGATCAAAGGGATGCTCGCCAATCATCCTTAGGAAATCCTGGGGCGTTTCCGCGATCTGCACATCGACCTTGCTGCCGCCGATCGCCATGCGATAGATCCTTTGATGCTTGCGATCGGCATCCAGGATCAAAAGCCGCTTTTTGCTGATCGAATGATTCTTTTCATACTGATGCGCAGCCGGTTCCAGGGTTTTGGCCAGCACCTGGATGTGATTATTCAGCTCGGCGAACGAGTTGTCATCGAAGCCCACATGCAGCTGCTGCAGGCAGTTGAAAATATTCGGAATGGACTGATTCTTAAGGTCGGCGATGCGACTCAGGATGACGTCCTTATCACGGGCAATGATCGCGACCTTATCCTTTTGGTTGGCCAGGATCTCGTGATGATCCTCCAGCTCCAGATGCAGGCGTTCAAGCTCACTGTTGCGGCGGTTCAGATCCGAGGTGCGGCGGTCCACTTCCGACTGCAGGGTTCGGTTGCGATCGGCGATCAGCTTGGCCTTGGCCCTCTGAATCTCGGCATCGTTGCGGATCGTCCTTTGAATCATGATCGAGAGCAGCATACTGATGAAGCCGATCAGAGCCCAGGGGAACAGCATGCTGCGGGGTCTGTCCGAGAAGAGGAGATGACTGATGTCGTGCATGGAGGCCAGGGTCAGGAGCGTAAGGCTCAAACCGAGACGAATGCCGAACTTCGGCTTATCGAACATGGATTTGATGGCGAAAGGCATGAATATGCAGGCTTCGATGATCATGATTTTATAGTAGGTGCGGCGCAGGCCATCGAAGTTGGGGGCGGAGTCCCACATCCACGAGATGATAAAGAGCAGGAACACACTGCCATTGAAGATCGCGAGCTTTCGTCCCATCCCGAATTTCGTCGGCATGATCTGTTCGATGAAAAGAAAGAAGGGTATGGGCGAGACGACCAAAAGCAAATGCCAGATCACGCGCCAGATCGGTTTATGCGCGAAGAGGACGAAGGCGAGATCCGTTCCGGTCATGTAGGTCAGGCTCATGGCGCAGGCGGACAGGCTGAAATAGAGGAGAAGTCTTCGGCCTTTGACGGCAAAGAGCAGAAAGCCGCCGATTCCCATGAAGATCACGATGGACCCGGCTGCGAGGTCGGCTATTTCATTCGCCAGGAAATGATAGAGCGCCATGTCCTGGTTGCTGAGCCGGATGGTATCACAGGTGGGGTGATAGCCGGTCTTATCCGAGTAAAAGGTCTCGATGATCAGCTGCGAGGGACGCTGCGCGCCCGCCACGATCAAAAAGGGTTCGCCTTCGGTAATGCGGACACTGAAGGGATAGGTGGCCTGCGACGCGCTTTCCTTGATCAGCTGCTGATCCTGGAAGATGCGCACGATATTGGTGCATTTGGTGAGGATAAGATACTGAAGGCTGGTATCCGCCGGCAAAGGATAGGCGAACCAGGCGCGTGCATCCGGATTCAAAGGCTTATCATCGAAGGATTCATCGGTCAGCGTTTGCCAGGCATCCTGCGGCGGCGGCAGAAGCCTTTCATCATGGGTATCATAGGACCAGAGAACCGGCTCGCTTTGCCGCAAATCCACCTTCGGTCCCTGACGACAGGCCAGCGGCGCTGTCCCGATCAGGACGAGTAGGGTGAAGATGTGTCTCTGGAAGAACTGCAAGCGTCTACCTTTCGATAAAGTAATGGAAAGACCCGTGACGTTTCCGGGCCTGGGTTTTGCCGCTGACATTGATCAGCGCGATAATCTCGGTGCGTTCGCCGGGCTTGATATTGGTGATCATAAGATCCGCGGTCGAGATGATCTGGAACAGACCCATGCCCCCACCGCCTTTGCCCTCGTGCTCATTGATTTTGCCGAAATGTCCATCAAAACAGGACTTCAGATAACGGGTGATGGTCTCGCGCTTCAAAGCTCCGAACGGATCATTCACCGACAGGGCGATCGTGGATCCATCGAAGGCGAAGCGGAGCTTTCCGTATTCGGTCGGTTCCAGCTCCACCGCCACGCGACGTGACAGATGGTTGTATTTCGAAAGACCTGTCTTCCGATTCACAGGTGCATCATAGATGGCGTTCATCAGGATCTCGTCGGTGATCATCATCGCATTGCGGATATGGGATGTCATGACCCCGGCCTTGGTCAGCTCCGATTCAACTACTTCCAGATACTGCGTCCGGTTTTGACTGGAGGTGATGATGTATTCCTTCACATCAACGCCCCAGTTCAGGTACTTTTCAAGGCCGAAGATATCGTTGCTCAGGATCTTGGTGACGGTTACGAGCAGGTTTTTCTGCGTGAGCGCCCGCTCTTCGTCATCCTGATAGATCACATGACAAAGCCCGGGATTTTCCGCGAGCAGGTCGATGTGATGGCTCAGTTCCAGCCTCGTGGTCAAGACCGTGGAGACGGCGGGATACTTTTTTTGAACAAGCGAGGGGATGCCCGCGAAGTCTGTGCTGATAACGGTAAGGTCGGGCTGACCCTGGGACAGGGCCTGCGTGAATTCATCCGTGCTCATGAAGGATCGAATATCCACGCGACTGCCACCCAGAGCCATCTTGGTTACCATGAGCAGCTGCTTTTCCGGCTCCAAAAGCCAGATGCGGCGACTTTTCAGGGCTTCGCTGCTGCTGTGCAAACGGGCCACTGGCTCCAGCTGGCTGGCGATTTTATGAAGCTCGATGCTCAGGTTTTGCAGAGCGATCTTGTTGCGCTGCTCGTAAAGCGTTTTCAGGGCGGCCAGGACATTCGGCAAAAGGTCACTGCTGATCTCGGCCACCTTCTTCAGCAGCGCATCCTTCTGTCCAATCAGGTCTTCCAAACGCTTATGGCTGATGCTCAAAAGAATGTTCTTTTCTTCCAGATCGAAGTTGGACTGCTCCAGCTCATCCGTCTTAACCTGCAGGACCTGGGATCTCTGCTCCACTTCCTTGGCCAGCTTTATGCTGTATTCTTCGAGGCTATGGGTTCGCTCCACTTCCAGACTGCGTTCGCGATCGATGTGGATTTGAATCAGATAGGTGATCAGGGTCCCCATGAAGAAAATCAGGGCTATGCAGGTCCCTTCAAAAAAGGGCCAATTCAGCAGCAGGCTCGCGATATCCACCGCCGTCCCAAGGAAGAGGACGACCAATCCCAGAGTGAGGATGGGAGCCGGGTAGGGGGAGCGGATCAGAAGCGGCAGAGCCAGAAGCGCGATGGCGACCAGCTGAGGGGCGAGCAGCTGGAAAAAGATAACCCGCAGCTGTTCCAGTTGCAGCTCATGACCGCTTGCGAAAAGGACAAGGGCAGCCATCCAGGGCAGAAGGTTCGCCCAGGCCAGGACCTTCAGTGTTCGCACTCGCTGGGGCAGGATGTGATAGAAAAAGGCCATGAAAGCGGTCGGGGACAGCATGACCGAGAAATTCCAAATATGCAGAAGCCAGGGGATGCCTGGCAGCGAAAAGTGAACCGGATGAGAGACGGCAAAGAATGTCGAGCCCACCGAGCCCGAGAAGAAACCAAAGAGAAGGATGGTGCGCTCGCGTTTGAAGAACCAGATGATAAAGCTCATCAGGGCAAGAAAGAGCATGATCACCGATGTCATGGTCTCAAAAGCCTGGAAAACGGTGAAACGCTTGACCACGGTGGCCTCGGGTCCGACCCGGACCTCGCGGCAGTCCGGCTGGAAAGCGGTGCGATGCGACCACAGGACGCGGAAATAAAGAGGCTGCGGCCCCTTGTCCATCGGCAAAATAAAATAGGGCTGGGAGCTGCGGATCATATCCAGGCTGAAATTACTTTTCAGTTGATAGTCCATGAGGATGCGGTCGCCCCAGGCGACTTTGTCGATATTTCCGCAAAGTCCAAGGAGCAGCGCTGGCCGGCCTTGCAGGGCAGCCAGGGGTATATCATAACGAATCCAGGCTTTTTGAAAGGCTTCCAGATGCTCGATGCGATCGAGAGGCTGAAAGTTCTCGTTCCGCTTCATCTCTTCAAAGGACAGACTCTCGCCCACCCCCTCGGGCATCAACGTGAAGGCGGTGGGGCCATGCAAATCGTAAAGCTGCTCCGTATCGCAGCCTGTGACCATGAGCCACAGGCAGCTAACAAGCAGGCTTAACTCCAAGCATTTGCCGAGTTTCCATCGCATGCGTAAAAAGACCCTTGCCAAGAAAAAGCGATGAGCTTCCTCTTTAAGCTTACCTGGTCTTTTATGGAAAATGTTGCCGGGTTCAGTGAGGCTTTGAGGGGGCATCAGGGCCGGGGTGCGAGCTTATTCTTCCAGCGCAGGAAGTGCTTTTCAAAGCAATGGTAACTGACCCAGGCGATCAGAATGGAGGCGGTGATACCCAGGGCTCCATTCACCAGAATTGCCAGAGTCTGATGACCGAGCCTCTCCAGCCACCATTCGGTCATCCGATAGCGATCGGCTGGCCAGGAGATGAAGTGGTGAAAGATGTAGATGCCGTAACTATACTTCCCGAGGAACGTCAGTGGCTGAATGCAGAGGCCTCGGATCAGAAGGGAAGACGGCGGCAGCGAAACGGCACTCAGATGCATGGCTGCAAAAAGTCCGAGCCAGGACAGAGTGCGCAGAGCTTCCATGGCCTCGCTCAGATGCGGAACCATTTTCACCAGGATGATGATCAAGACCTTCGTCAGCACAGCAAGGATGAAGACCTGAAGAGCCCGCCGGCGTATCGGGGCAAGGCCCGCGGCCAGGACCCTGGGCTGCCGCAGCCAGGTCGCAAGCCAGGCGCCGATGCACAGTGCGTTGAGGCGCAAAGGCGTCAGCACATGAAGGGTGACCTTGCTGAAACCCGAGACTTCCATCCAGGCGAGCAAAGTCGTGGTCGCGATAATGATGCCGATGCTGAGCTGCATCAAACGTGGGGCAGACAGGCGATAGACGACAAAAGGCCAGACCAGGTAGAACTGTTCCTCGACGGCCAGCGACCAGAAATGTCCCATGTAGGGAACCGACCAGGAACCTTCGCGGGCTATGAAAAAATTAAAGAGATAGCTCCAGGCCCAGGGCTGCGCTTCCCAAATTTTGCTGTAAGGAGGCTGATCGGAGCCAGGAATCAGAATAAGGGCCAGGAGCACCAGAGCCAGAACCAGATAGTAGAGCGGAAAAATCCGCAGAAAGCGTCGCAGCAGAAAGTTGCGGAAGTAGTGGCTTTTGGATTTGGTCTCCAAAAGGATGCCGGTGATCAGAAATCCCGAGAGCATGAAAAAAAGATCGATCCCCAAGGTTCCGAAGCCACTGATCTTTTGAATCGCCAGTTCCAGGATATTCTGCGGCGTGTAGCTCATAAAAAAATGCACGCACACAACGCCGAGTATCGCCAGTCCACGGATGCCATCCAGGGCTGGGATATGACCTTGTGCAGGGCTTTTGTGGAGTGGTGTGGTCATCGGCAAAGACACCTCTTTTGCCGATTTTATCAAAAACCTGTGGGTAGATTATGCCCGGCTCATGGCTCTGTTCTGAGTATGACGCCCGCCGCCTTGGTTCCTTTGCGCTCGCCCTCGGGAGTACGCAGAGTCAAGGTCTTGACGCGGACCCACTGCGACGGTTGCCAGTTGCGAGAACAGGATTTGAAAACATAGTCCTCGGGACGTGAGCCCCCTTTCGAGTCCTCGCCTTTGGTGCCATCGGAACGAATTTCGTAGGTGCAGACAGTTTCATCGAAGACGATTTCCATCTGACCGGAAGCCTTGCCCTCCTGTGGTCCGCCGGGACCAGGACCTGAGTTGGATGCGCCGGGCGTAAAGTTTGTGATGTATTTTGGTATCTCGACCGGCATCCAAAGATTCCAGGTCTTTCGATCGACACCGGGCCAATCACCGGCCGATCCGGTCGAGGCATAGAGCGCAAGCCCCTTGCCGAGACGCTGCTCAATGGCCTTCAGCGCGCCGGGATTCACGGTCGTGCTCATCACAAGGCGACCCTGGGGAAGCACGACGTCCACATGCAGCTCCATAAAATTCTGAAGACTGCGGTCCATAGGGAAAGACATATGATAGGCGCTGCCCTGAGGCAGGACGTTCACTGTTATGGGCGCCATCATATCGTCAAGGTTATTCATGACAAACATATTCTTATCAGCTGCCTGCCACTGGTCATCGGCTGTGTTGCCCATACGGCAACCGACATTGACCCGAGTCTGGGGATTGCTGCCGGCTTTGCCGTCTTCGGCATCACAATAAAGATAAGCCCCGCCGATTATAGCCGGCTCGACGGATTTCTCCTCTTCCAAAGGATCATCAGGTGGCGGCGTGCGGATATCGCCCTGATCAGAAGGAACCGGGATCGCGTCACTCCCCAGAGGCTGCGCGGATGCATTGCTTTTGTTGCCTTTGGGTTTGAAGGGCTCCAGGCTTGATCCCGGGGCACAACTCCAAAGCAACGGAAAGCATACCAACAGGTATGAATGTCGCATATTGGACTCCTCTTACGGTTCCCTACTAGAATAGGATCGGTCGGCCGTGGGAATTCCTTGATAATAAGTCAATTAATCAAGAATATCAGTCTGTTGCGGTGGAGTATTGGGAAGTGGGCGCGGGGCCAAACTCTGGGAAAGCATGCCCAGCAGATCGAAAACCGAACCGCTCTGGCGCTTGATCATCTGATCGAGACTCTGTTCCACGAGGCGGATCAGCATGCCGAGCAGAGCTACCTTCTGTCGTTCCACGCCATGATCCTGCAATTCCTGAGGATCAAGACGCTCCAAAAGCGAGTGCGAAGTGCGAATGCGGGCCATCATTTTTCTTTCGCGACGCCGCAGCGTATCGAGAATCGTCGCGCCCAGATCCTCGCGCGCCCGATAAAGGCGGGTGCCGCGTTCGCTTTTGCCGGCCTCTTCGATCACGGCGAAATCCAAAAGCTCTTTCAAGGAAATGCTCACCAAAGCTTTCGATATGCGCAGGCGACGCATGAGTTCGGCCGCATCCAAAGGCGTCTGCGAGAGATAGATGTGACACCAGATCTGTCCGTGAACTTTCTTGAAGCCCCAATACTCCATGAATTGCCCGACTTCCGAGGCAAATTCTTCGAGTTCGGTAAGGACACGCTGATCGTCTTTTTTCGTCATATGCGCTGGGCCAAATAATTCACAAGAACTTTAAGCGCAGCAAGAGACTGTGGATCTTTTTGCCCGCGACGGCTTGCCGTTGCCTCTGACAGAATTTCGAGCAGAGTGTTGGCCTCTTCCACCAGACGATCGACCCGCAGGCGGACGCGCTCAATCGCCTGATCAAGAGTCCTGGGATCCGGCTCGATGGAATCAATGCGAGTCATATCGAGTTGCTCGCGATCGTGCGTCAGGCAGAGCGCTTCAAAAATCACGGCATTGATCACGCGATTTTTGATGTCAGCGCCTTCCGAACCATCGCGGCGTTTGAAATCCAAAATATCATCGGTCAGCTGAAAGGCGATGCCGATGGATTCGCCGAGGCGCCTCGCTTCCGGCAAAAGATAACCGTTCGGATAGGCGAGCAGAGCCGGAGCCGCACAGCTCCAGCGCAAGACGCTGCCGGTTTTCTTCAGCGCCACGCGTTCGATATCCGTCCAGCTGAGATCTTTTTTCACGCTATTTTCAATCTGCAGCCATTCCCCTTCCGCCAGATCCGCGATGATCGCCGCCATTTCACTGACCAGATCATTGCGTCCCGTTTGAGCGATTTCCTGCAGCACGTAGGCCAAAAGATAATCACCGGCAAGCACGGCCTGCTTGTTGCTGGCTACGATATTAATGGAAGGTTCCCCGCGACGGTATTCGGCATTATCAATCACATCATCGTGGGCCAGGGTGGAAGCATGCACAAGTTCGATGTAACGGCTGAAGGGCTCGATCGCCGCGTGCGCGACGCCCAGAAGATCCGCCATCATGAAGGTCATCAGAGGCCGCAGCCTCTTACCGCCGGAAAGAACCGTCTTGCCCAGCAGGTTGCCTATGCGCGGGTTGCGCTGCCATTCACTCAAACTGAAATCGAGTCGTTGAATACTGTGCAGGACAGCAGGTGAAATGGCGTGGGCAATCGATGCAATAGTCACACGAGGATCCTGTGGACAGAGTTCATAAAATTTTGAACCGGAGAAACTCCTCCTGGTTCCGGCGTCTCTATTTATTCCTCGATCCAGGCTTGAAGGCAAGTCCCTTCCTTAAAAAACCGAAATGTCGTTCGCATTCGACGCTCGCGAAGGCCGGGATTTTGGTTGAAGCTGCTCTTGCAAAAGGTTTATATAGTCGTGAACAACGACATAGGGAACCCGGACCCATGCCTCTCCCCCATGCGAAAATAGAATCCTACCGAATCTTCGATGCCATTGCTGGTCGATATGACGTTATCAATACCGTACTATCTGGCGGACTTCATCGCATCTGGCGCCGTGCCATGCGACGGTCTTTGCCCCAACGGCTGAATCTGACTGTCCTTGATTTAGCAACCGGCACAGGTGATGTGGCGTTGGAATTGATCAAGAACCCGCACGTACAAAAGGTTCGTGGCCTGGATCTTTCGAAAGGCATGATTGCCAAGGGGCGGGATAAAATTGCAGCAGCCGGTCACGGTGACAAAATTACGCTCGATGTCGGTGATGCGCAGAAAATACCTTATTCAGACGCATCTGTTGACGCGGTGACGATGTCCTTTGGAATACGCAATGTCGCCGACGTGAAACTCTGTTTAAGCGAAATCTATCGCGTGCTCAAACCGGGCGGTCGCGTTTTGATTTTGGAATTTGGTTTGCCGCAGAGCCGCGTGCTTCGTTCTGCGCATCTTTTCTATCTGCGGAAGATCCTGCCCGGACTCGGCCGTATGCTGTCCGGTCACGCCACGGCCTATTCCTACCTGAACCAAACGATCGAGGAATTTCCCTACGGCGCGGCCTTTGCAGAACTCCTGACGGGCGCTGGATTCACGGATGCTCAGTACCGTCCGATGAGCGGCGGCATCGTGCATCTCTATCGGGGTGACAAGCCTTGAAGCTGTCGAGTTTGAGGGACTTTGAACGCGCTGGCTGGCAATGGCTGGAGGCCGGTCGTTTCCTGCAGGCACGCCTGGCCTTGCCCGTTCACGGCAACGCCACTGGCTTTTTGCGCCTGCCGCCCGACTGGGCTTTTTTCTGGAAGAGCAAGGAAGCGCGCTCGTGGTTTGCGGCCTGGGGTGAAGCGGAAAAAATTTCCTTCGATGAACTCATGGCTGCGGACATTGATCCGCTTCTGACCATCTGTGGTGGTTTTCCTTTTGCGCCGTCTCAGGATCCTGATGCGGAGTGGCAGGAATTTTCCACGAGTCATTGGTTCGTGCCGAAATTTCTTTGGCGTCAGAATGCGGACGGCGCCGTGCTGGAAGTTACCTTCCCTTTGGCTGCGGCGCAGAATGATGACAACTGGAAGACGCAGCTCATCCAGCAAGCCTTTCCCTTCTATCAAGCCATGCGGGAAGACGCTCAGGATGCCCCCTTGCCGTCCTGCCACCGGCGAAGCGATCATCCCTCGCGCTCGCGCTGGCAGGATATGATGCACAAAGCAGGCGCTGCGATGACAGCCGGGGACTTCGGCAAAGTCGTCCTGAGTCGCCGCGCGCAGCTCGAATTCAGAGCAGGAATTCCGGCCGCGGCTTTGTTCCGTCAGCTCCTGACTCTGGACGAGGAAACTTTTATTTTTGCCTGTCAGAGTCCCGAAGGCCGCTGTTTCATGGGACGTTCACCCGAGCGCCTGCTCGCCTGGCAGAAACGGAATTTTCAACTGGATGCCATCGCAGGCACGCGCCGCCGCAGTCTTTCAGCTTCGGGGGATCAGGCCTTTTCCGATGACATGCAGCAGTCACCCAAAGAACAGAACGAGCATCGGCTCGTGCGCCAGGCGATTACGGATCTTTTGGAGGCTGAAGGCATTCGCTTCGAGCCCGTGGAAGAGCAGGGCATCATCCGACTGAAGCATGTTCAGCATATGCGCACGCGTTTTCACGGCGAGATGCCGGCCGGACGCCGACCGGCTGAACTTCTGCCGCTTTTGCATCCGACGCCCGCGGTCGGTGGTTTTCCCCGCCGTCCGGCTCTTGAATTCATGCTGGCGGAAGAAGGCTACGATCGCGGCTGGTTCGCCGGCGGCATCGGCGTTTTTCAAGGGGACGCCGGGGATGTGGCGATCGGTATTCGTTCGGCCCTGGTGGATGGCAACAAACTTTATATCTATGCGGGAGCGGGGATAGTGCCCGGTTCCGATCCTGATGCGGAATGGCAGGAAATAGAGGCCAAGATGCAAAACTTCCTGGGCCTCGTCACGGCCGAGGACGCCAACACATGAGGCGGCTATGGAATCGATTCCTAAAACCTGGCTGACGCAAAACTGGAATACCTTTGCGAGTTCGCTCCTGGTCCACGGATTATCCCAACTTGGTGTCCGTGGTTTTTTTGTTTCCCCGGGTTATCGCGATGCTCCTTTCATTGCGGCTCTTCAGGCGCGTCCTGACCTTCACGTGAAATCCTGCATGGATGAACGCGCTGCAGCCTATGAGGCCCTTGGTTTTGCCAAGGCCACGCGGCGTCCTTCCGTCCTTGTCTGCACATCGGGAACCGCAGGTGCCAACTATCTGCCGGCCGTGATCGAGGCCAAGACCGATCAGCTGCCCCTGCTTCTTATCACCTGCGATCGGCCCTTCGAAATGGTGCACGCCGGCGCGCAGCAGGTCATCGACCAGCGACAGCTCTTCGGTTCCTTCGTGAAGCAGAGCCTTGATTTCCCTGCGCCTTCACCCACGCTGGATATGGCTGCCTGGCTTTCCTATGTCCGCATGCTGGTGGAAATCAGCTGCGAAGGACGGCAGGGACCTGTGCATGTGAATCTGCCCTTCCGTCTGCCGCTCGATCCTGTGGAAACAGCCGATCGACCCACGGATGCGCAGGTGATGGACGCGCAGAAACTGATTCGAAATCTTGCTGTGCAGCCTGATATCACCCAGAGCACGCGCCTTGCGCCCAAGGTGGCCCGCGATTGGCTGGATGATCTGCGTTCAGCGGAACGCGGCCTGATCATTCTCGGTCGCATTCAGGGGCGTGAGCAGCAGCGTGCGGCTGCGGCTTTGGCATCATCCTTGGGCTGGCCTTGCTACGCGGATATTACGTCCGGCGTGAAGGGGCGTTTGGAAAATGACCTGATGGATCCGACGCATCCTTTGATGACGCGCGCCCTGGAAGACTATCAACCCGATGTCTGCGTTTACCTGGGACGTCGCCCGGTCAGCGGATTTTTTGATAACTATCTGCAGAAAGTTCAGCCGCGCGCCTACTGGGTCTTCACAACCGAAGCCACGGTGCAGGATCCCGGTCATCTGCCGCAGAGGCGTCAGGTGACGGTTGATCTTACGACGCTGGCTCCATTATGGTCGGGTGCTCCCTTCGTTCCGATGCCGGTGCATGAAGCCCTATGGCAGACCTCGGATCGCGTGCGGTCGGCCCTGCAAAAGCCTTTATTTCCAGGCTTTGCCTTTGCGGATGTTGCCCAGGAAATTGCCGCTGCGATTCCCACGCGCGATCATGGACTCTTCCTTGGCAATTCCACGGCCATCCGCGCCTTTGATAACTGGTGCGATCTGCAAGGCAAGCGCCTGCCGAACATCGAAGCCAACCGCGGAGTCAACGGTATCGAAGGCAATATTGCAACAACGCTCGGGCTGGCTGCGGGTACGGAACATGCCTGGACTCTTGTCCTCGGTGATGTTTCGGCTCTGCATGATTTGAATTCGATCCTGGGCCTGCCCCAGGCGAAGGCGCCGATCATCCTGGTCCTTGTGAATAACAGCGGCGGGCGCATTTTTGAGTTTCTGCCGATCCAGGCGCATGGCTGGGTGAAGGACCCCTTGATCACCACGCCGCATGCTTTCCGTTTCGAGGGTGTTGCGGCGATGGCGGGACTATCCTATGAACACTGCAGCGACCGCCTGCGTTTCCGTGATCTTTATCAGAAGGCCCTGCAGTCCGGTAAAAGCTGTATCATCGAATGTCAGCAGGATGCGCTGGCGGATCAAATGTATGTGAAGGCATTTAAAAGTCAGGAGTGAATGATGAGTAGCGCTGTGTCCACAAACCCTGCGATTCAGCCCCAATCCTGGCGGGCTTTCGTGCAGGCGATTCGTCCCCCGACCTTGCTGGCCGGACTGGGTCCGGTTTTTATCGGGATCAGCCTGGGACTCTCGCAAAGGAAAATTCTGCAGATCAGTGAGGGGCCTGTCGTCCTTCCGGCGGCGGCGGCCATTCTTCTGGTGGTTCTGCTTCAGGCTTCAGCGAATCTTGTGAATGATGCCAAGGATGCGGAAAAAGGCGTCGATCACGGCGAACGCCTGGGGCCGATTCGCGTGGTGCAGAGCGGACTGCTCACCATCCAGCAGGTGCGGCTTGCGTATCGTATTCTTTTCGCGCTGGCGGCTCTTTTAGTCCTTGGGCTCTTTCTGATGAATCCTGCGCCTGTGATTCCCCTGGTGGCCTTGGCCTGTGGTTTGGCGGCTTACCTCTATACGGCCGGTCCCTTTCCACTGGCTTACTATGCACTGGGTGAAGTGCTGGCCTGCGTTTTCTTTGGTCCGATTGCTGTGATGGGGACGACCTATCTTTTAACGGGTCAGATCCTCTGGGACACAGCAATCTGGGGTCTCGGTTCAGGTCTGATCGCAGCGGCGATCATGGCCATTAATAATCTTCGTGATCGCGTCGGAGATCGCGTGGCGGGCAAACATACGCTGGCTACGCTGAGTTCGGATGATACAGCGCGCAAGCTGCCGCTGCTTTTCGTGATGGGCAGTGCAATGCTGCTCGCGGTCTATGGTTTTGAGCATGATAAGATCATCATCGGCGTGCCCTGGACGCTGCTGGCATTATCCTTCATTCGCCGTCGCATCACCCCCAGGCTGCAGGGCGAAGGTGCGCTTTTGAATGAGGCCCTGAAAATCACGGCTCTCTTCAATCTCTTTTATGCCATCCTCTTTGCGAGTCTGGTTCTTTTATGAGCTTCCAAACGATCAGCGTGCGGCAGGAATCCCTGCCGTGGTCCTGGCCTCTGCGCCTGGGCGCTCAGATGCCTCAGAATCGACTGCGGGCTGTGATCACAGCCTGGGATTCTGAGGGACGCCGTCACGAAGCTGAGCTGGCGCCTTGTCCCGGCGTGCATCCGGAAAATCTGGAAGAGGCCCTTGGTCAGTGGCATCGGCAGGTGGAAACGCTCCTGACTGCAAATGCCTTTGCGCCTGAACGTTGGAACTGGACCCGTCCTGCGTTTGGTCTGCTGGATCTTCCTTCAGGACTTTTTCGTTCTGTTTTGACAGCTGTGGAGCAGTTGCTTTTAAGCCTGGCGCAGGCGGAGCATCCCGAGGAATTTTCATTACCCGCAGCTGTGATGATGGAAGGTTCCGCTCTCCTTGCCTTGCAGGCGGATGCGGAAAAGGGTTGGCAGGAATTTTTGCAGCTGTGGGGCGCGGGATTTCGCGTTTTCAAATGTAAAGTGGGGCGACTGCCGGCTCGGCATGAATACGACCTTTTGCAGAGAATGAACGTGCACGCCGCGGGCCACTTGCGTTTGAGGCTGGATGCCAATCGCGGCATGGATCAGGAAGGGCTTCACTTTTGGCAAAGTCATCAGGCGTCCTTGCCCATCGCCTACTGGGAGGAAGCCGCGGGACTGCGGCCGCAGGCTTTGGATGAAACGCTTTGGGATGATGATGCCGCAGGGTCCGAAGCCGCCGCCTGGATTCTGAAACCCACACGCCTTGGACTCTCACGAACCATAGCCCTCTTGAAAGACGCCGCAAATCAAGGCATTCCCTGTGTGCTCAGCAATGCCTTCGACTCGGGGCTCAGTCTTCGCGCTTCGGCTTGGATTTACGCGGCTTTTTGCGCGAATCCTCAGCCGCTCGGTTATGGGACCACACGATTTCTGCCGGCCGATTCATGGGACAGTGAAACATGGGGACGAGCCGAGGTGCTCATTCCCCGTCATCCGTTTTCTCAGGGTAAGGACGCATGAAGACTTCCCTTCACAATATTTTCAAACAGCATGCCGCGCAGCCTGCCTGGCGAACTCCTGAAGGATCTTTGACTTATCAGGATCTGGAGCAAAGGGTCAGACGTCATGCGACTCTTCTGATGAAATCCGGCGCCAAGGCCGGCGATTTCTGGGCGGTGCGCGGCTGGTCCGCTCTGGATACCTTTGCCCTTCTTTTAGCCGCCCTATGGCAGCGCGTGACCCTTTTTCCTTTGCCTGATCGTCTGCCTGATGCGCAGCACCAGATCATGATGCAGCAGGTGCCTCTGGCTGGCGTTCTTGAAAGCGCGGCCCCTAAGGCAGAAATGGAAAAGGAAGGACCGATCGACTGTGATGCCGACGCTCCCGCCGTCGGCATCTTTACCTCGGGCTCCACAGGAGCCCCGAAGGCCATCATTCACAGCTGGAACAGTCTCACGAGTTCCGCTGAAGCGACCAACAGTTTCTACGGACTGAAGCCCGGTGACAGCTGGCTCCTCAGTTTGGATCCGGCCCACATCGGTGGCCTTCAGATCGCCGTCCGCTGTTTCATAGGCGGTGGCATCACCTGGCATCTGGCGGAACCCAAGGCTCTGGCCCATGTTCTGCACACAAAGAGCCCAACATTTCTGTCCCTGGTACCGACGCAGCTCTATCGACTGCTTTCGGACCCCTTGGCCTGTGATGCCTTGCGTCTCTCCCGTGCGATCGTTCTCGGAGGCGCAGCCGCTTCGCCTGAACTTTTGCAGGAGGCCGCAAAAAAATCGCTACCCTTTTCCGTCAGCTATGGATCCAGTGAAACAGCAGCCCAATGCACGGCTCTTCCTCCGGGAGTTCTGCCCCGGCACGCGGGTGATGTGGGCTATCTCCTCTCCGGTTGGGAGTATCAGCATAGCGCTGTAACACTCAGACTGCGCGGTCCTGCAGCAGCGTCTGGCGTTTATCAGCAAAAAGAATGGCGGTCGCTCGTGGACGCAGACGGTTGGCTCACACTGCCCGATCGCATACTCTGTGATGCCGGACGGCTGACGATCCTGGGCCGGGCGGATGGAATTTTCCAGGTCGCCGGTGAAAATGTTTCGCCTCTCGATATCATTCAGCCGCTGGAAGCCTTGCGTCAGCACGCGGATTTTTTAGCTTTGCCCTGGCAGGACGTGGAATATGGAACCATACCCGTTCTGATCGTGAGATCCCCGGAAAAACCGGATATTCCAGCAATTCTGCAGCGCCTTCAGACAGCCTTGAACGGCGTTCAAAGACCAAGGCGCATCTACTGGCACGCGAGCGACGAGATCTCAAAACCCTCGCGCAGCTATTATGAAAAGGCGCTGGAGCGCCACGAACTTCCTCTTGTGTGGAGACTGGACCTTGGAAGAATTTGATCTGATCGTGGTCGGCGGTGGTGCGGCCGGATTTTTTGGGGCCATAGCCTGCGCGGAAGCGAGGCCGGGCAGCCGCGTTCTTATCCTTGAAGCCACGCCGCGCGTTCTGACCAAGGTCAAGATTTCAGGCGGAGGACGCTGCAATGTCACGCATCATCAGTTTGATACGAAGCGCCTTGTTACGAGTTATCCGCGCGGACAGAAAGAATTGATCGGAGCCTTCCACCGCTTTCAGCCGCGGGATACCGTGGCCTGGTTTGCGGCGCATGGCGTCGAGTTGAAAGTGGAAGAGGACGGTCGGATGTTTCCCGTCACCAATTCTTCGCAAACCATCATCGACTGTCTGGAAGGGGCCGCGCGTCAGAGCGGAGTGAGCCTCCGTCTTAAAACTCTGGTTCAGAAAATCGAAAAGACGGACGATCATTTTATTCTGCACACCAAGGACGGGGCCACTCTCCGTTCGCGTTTTGTTCTTTTGGCTACAGGCAGCATGCCCTTTGGTCAAAATCTGGCGCGCGAGCTGGGCCATCGGCTGGTGGATCCGGTGCCGTCCCTCTTCACCTTTGAGATCAAGGACCCTTTGCTGGAAGGTCTTTCGGGAACGAGCTTCCCGCGTGTGCATATGCAGCTGAAAGTCCCCGCCGCCGCGCAGGATTTTCAGCAGGAAGGCCCCTGCCTTATCACCCACTGGGGTCTGAGCGGTCCGGCCGTGCTGAAACTCTCCGCCTTCGCCGCGCGTGAACTCTTTGCGAGTGAGTATCAGGCGCAGCTGACCGTGAACTGGGAGCATCCTCTGAAATATGAGGCCGCCCTGCAGCAGCTGGAAACCCTGCGGCAGCAGCATCCCAAAAAGAAAGTGAGCAATGAGAATCCCTTTCACTGCACCCGCCGTTTCTGGGAGGCTTTGCTTCGCGAATCGGGACTCACAGCCCAGCAGACCTATGCCGAGACCAGCAAAAAACATCTGCAGGATATCGCGCGGCGTCTGACCGGGACTGTTCTTTCTGTGGCGGGCAAAGGCGTGTTCAAAGATGAATTCGTGACCGCCGGCGGCGTCGCGCGCGAGGAAATAGATTTCCGGCGCATGGAAAGCAAGGTGTGCCCTGGCCTTTTCCTGGCGGGTGAAGTCTTGGATATCGACGGTATCACCGGCGGCTTCAATTTCCAGAATGCATGGACGGGTTCGTGGCTCGCTGCCCAGGCTGTCGCGCAAAGTCTAGGCGGATAAGGCCAAAGCCGGAAGCGGCCAGCGCATGATAAGCCGTGTGCCTGGACCGCAGTCATTATCCAAAAGCGCCGCATTTCCCCCGAGTTTTTCACAGGTATCGGCAATCACATCCAGGCCCACCCCACGTCCGCTGGTTGCGGAAACCTTGTGCGAGGTGCTGGTGCCCGAGAGAAAGAGGACGTCCGATAAGGGTCGGCCTTCCTCTGGCTGAAATTTTTTCTCAGCGGCAATGGCCTTGATCCTGTTCCAATCCAATCCCCGCCCGAAGTCGCGGATCAGAACCTGCAGGTGCCGTTCATCCTGGGTCACTTCAATGGCAAGCCTGGCTGCCGGCATATCCTCACCTCTTTGCCTTGGCAGAATATAACCGTGATCCAGAGCATTCGTCAGCCCATGCAGAAGAAGCGTTCGGAGTGTTTCCAGATCGCCCGCTGTCCACTGCTGATACTGATCCTTGATCATCAGCTCATCCAGAGTCATACCATTCGTTGTCAAAAGATTCTGCAGATTGGGAATGATATCGCGCAGGATATCAAAGACGTAGTGAGGCTCTGGATCACCGAGAAGTCCCATGGTCTGCATCAGAGGCTTCCAGGCCTCCATCTCGTTCTGCCAGCCTTGTTCCTGAAGCAGCCGCTCGATTTCATCACCTTGAAGCAGAGCGCTTTCCCATTGATGGGCAGCTTCCGCCAGAGTCTTCAGGCCAAGCGTGCGGGCATTGCCCTTGATGGTATGGAGGTCACGCATCAGTTCCTTGGCCGGGGCTTTCGCATTCAGATTTTGGGAGACATCTTTCAAAAAGCGAACAGCACGTTTGAAGTCCTGGCTGAGCAGCTGCTGCAGGCGATTCAACCAGACATCGAGTCTCGCTTTTTCGGCGGCCACATCCTTTTCCAGCTGCCTGCTTTCGGTCATATCCCGCAGAATCAACTGAATCTTATGCAGGTGACCATTCCGATCCCAAAGGGGCTCCCAATGAAGCCCAAGAATCTTGCGACCCAGACTCAATTCCGCGGGAAGATGACTGGAATTAAGCTCCCATGCCAGCTGCCCTTCACCCAGAACGGATTGCAGAACATCCCGAATCTGGCTTTTCTCATCCAATGAAAGGTTCGAGGGTTGAATCAAAAGGTCGAGCGCATTCCGTCCACTCAAGTCCTCGTTCCGATCCAGGAGTTCCAACAGGTGACGTGAATAATGCTTTTCCACGAGGAAATCGGCACCAAAACGCAGAATGCCCTCCTGAATCGAGTCGAGGATCTCCTGCATTCGTCTTTTCTGTCGCCGCATCTCCCTATCCTTCAGGTGCGAGCGAATCCCCAGGACGATGATGATGAGGCAGAGAATGGCGACGCCCAGCAGCAATTTCCGCGTCCGATCCGCCTTCTCCAACTCCACGGACTGAATTCTGTTTTGATTCGCCAGAATCTCCCGTTCATGCTCCTTGCGCTCCAGATCGAATTCCACCGTATACTTATTGATGGTCTCGCGGTCCTGCTGAATTTGATAATCGTGCGACATCCGGCCGAATTCCCGATAGGTCGCCAGCTCCTCATCCTTGCGGCCGAGGGCATTCATGACCATGATTTTCTGCTCCAGGATGGTAATCATATCCGCGGGCGCTCCGAATTTTCGCATCCCCGCCTCGGCCTTGGGCAGAAGGGCCAGGGCCTTTTCAAATTGCCCGGCGCTTGTATAGGTGATCATCAGATGCTTTTGAACTTCGGTGCTCATCATGGTATTGTTCGTTCGCAGGAAACCTTCATCCGCTTTCAGAAACTCCTGCTCGGATTCACGGAACTGATTCAAAAGCGAGTGGGTCAGTCCCAGTCCATAGCGGCAGTAGGCGATGCTCGATTCATCCTGGATGGATTCGGCGCTGCGCAGAGCTTCGCGAAAGGCTTCAAGGGCCTCTTTGGGTTTGTTCGTCTTCAGCGAAAGTCCAAGGTTATAGAGGATGACGGATGCATAAAAGTGCTTCTTTTGCCCTACAAAATAGCTCTTGGCGTCTTCCAGGAGGCGAAAGCTCTCGGTGTCGCGATCCAGGAGTTTATTGCCATAAAGGCTGCCGAGGTTATTGAGAAGGTCATGATAAAGGTCGTCATGCGGCAGAGTCTTCATGATCGTATAGGCTCTTTGGATGTGCTGCATGGCCTGCTTTTCTTCCAGCTTGCGATTATACATCCAGCCCAGATAATTAAGGGCGTAGGCGGTCAACCAGGGATCCCGGGATTTTTCCGCCACTGTGAGGGCCAACTCATAATGTTCCCGCGCCTTCTGCATGTTGGCCGAGAATTCGTAGCCTTCGCCCAGAACGCAGTAGAGTTTAACCAGAAGATCAGGGCTATTCAGTTTTTCCGCCGTCGCCCGCACCGGCTCGGCCCAGTGCAAAATCTGATCACTGTTGCCCAGCAGTGAGGAGGCCCGTGCTGCGAGGACGTGCGCGTGAATGTAGACGCGGGTTTGCCGCAACCCATCCATCCGGGATCGCAAGGATTCCACAAGGCGCAGGGTTTCATTGGGATCAGCCAGCAGAGCGTCTTCCGCTCTTTGAAGGACGTTCTCCAGAGAATCCGCCATCAGCGCAAACGAGCCCAGCATCAGCAGAAGGCCGACGAGAAGCCTGTGCAAAGATGAAAGTCGTTGGGTCAAGGAGGCTCCGAAACGCATGATTATCAAAGAGAAAGACTGTGCATGGGATCGGTGTTCCACTGCTTTTCCACAGGGGCAAGTGTTTCCGTCCGGGAAAATCAGTATGGGCGGCTGGAAGCCGTATCAGCGCTTCGATGCGTGAAGACGCCAGCCTGGCTGAAATTCGCAAGGCCCTTCCATCCTGGTGTACGATTGCCTGCTAAAGAAAGGAACGGATGAGGACACTGCCTGAATCGAAAAGGCAAAAGCTCCTTGTCACCTTGGGCGAATCGTAGTACGAAATTTAAAAAGTCTGACGAAATGCAGACCAAGGCCACGCTCACATTCAGGATGTTCAGTTTGCTTACTATAGCCTGGAGACATTGTGAATATCTACCCAACCCTCAAGGAAATCAGGGGTTTGGCGCAGCGTGGGTTTCCGCTGATACCGGTGGGTATCGAAATACCAGCGGACACACTCACGCCCGTCAATGCCTTCTTGCGTCTGCGCGCAAGCGGGTCCACCCACACCTTTCTGCTCGAAAGTGCCGATGGTGGCGAAGAAGTTGGTCGCTACTCCTATCTTGGCATTGATCCCTTTGCATCCCTGATCAGCAAAGCGGGACAGCTCACCTTTCACAATTTTGTAACGGATCAAAAGGAAACCCAGGACACGAGTTTCGCTGCGGTTGGCGCCTATTTGGAACGTTATAAGACACCGAAACTCCAGGGATTTCCGCCTTTTGTCGGCGGGGCCATCGGGTATTTTGGCTATGATTGTGTGCGGTATTTGGAACGTCTGCCCGAGACGGAAGCCGGCAATGCCCCCAACGAACTGAACTTTATGTTCTTTGGGACGACTCTGGCCTTTGATCGTCTGCGCCATCGTCTTTATATCGTGACCCTGATCCCCGGCGATGCCGCGGACCTGGAAACGGCGGTGAATGAGGCTGAAGCGCGCCTGATCCAAATCAAAAAGCGTTTGCTCACGGCCCCAGGACCCGATGAAATCCTCGATCTTTCTCTGTCTGATCTTTCCCGGATCGAGCCGGTCGCGGCCGAAACCATGCTGGGTCAGGAGCAGTATATCGAGGCCGTTGGCACCATCAAAGAGCACATCCGCCGTGGTGATATTTTTCAGTGCGTGCTGTCCGATCGTTTCCGTTTTCCGGTCAAGGCCGATTCGTTTACGATCTATCGCATCCTGCGCATGATCAATCCTTCGCCTTATCTTTATTACCTGGGATTCGGTGATGAAATTCTGCTCGGGTCCTCGCCCGAGATGCTGATGCGGGCCACAGGGTCCACGGTCGAAACCTGTCCGATCGCAGGCACAAGACCGCGCGGCAAGGATATGGATGAAGATCGCAAAATGGAGCGTGATCTTCTGGCCAGCGTCAAGGAACGCGCCGAGCATCTGATGCTGGTCGACCTTGGTCGCAATGATATCGGTCGCGTGGCGAAGCCCGGATCGGTGGAAGTGAAAAGTTTCATGCACGTCGAGCGTTATTCGCACGTCATGCATATCGTCAGCCAGGTGGCAGGTCAGTTGAAATCGGGAACATCGACCTGGGAAGCCTTCGGTGCCTGTTTCCCTGCAGGAACTCTGACGGGTGCTCCGAAAATCCGTGCCATGGAAATTATTTCCAAGCTGGAAAAGAAGGCCCGCGGACCTTACGGTGGCGCGATCGTCTGCAAGGATTTCGCGGGTGATCTGAATTCCTGTATCACCATTCGCAGTCTTTTCCTGCGCGATGGCTATGGCTATGCGCAGGCTGGTGCTGGAGTCGTCGCCGATTCCAAGCCGATCAAGGAATACGAAGAGGTGCTGA
The DNA here is from genome assembly GCF_035712445.1 of Oligoflexus sp. Lineage (NCBI taxonomy): Bacteria > Pseudomonadati > Bdellovibrionota > Oligoflexia > Oligoflexales > Oligoflexaceae > Oligoflexus > Oligoflexus sp. The sequence continues at coordinate 43,171 of NZ_DASTAT010000100.1, forward strand.
ACAAGGCGAAGGCGGTTCGCACAGCGGTGGCGGCCGCAGAACGAGTGCAGGAGGGCCGCGGATGATACTCCTGATTGATAACTACGATTCCTTCACCTACAACATTTATCAGTATCTCGGCTGCCTCGGTGCCAAGGTCAAGGTCGTGCGCAATGATGCGATCAGCGTCAAGGACGTGGCTCGTTTGAAGCCGGAAGCCATCGTGCTGTCGCCCGGTCCGGGAACGCCGGATGAGTCCGGCATCACGCTGGAAACCATCACGACCTATGCGGGAAAGATTCCCATTCTGGGGGTCTGCCTGGGTCATCAGTCCATAGGCCAGGCGTTTGGCGGCAAAGTGATTCGCGCCGGAAAGCTGATGCACGGAAAAACTTCGGTGATCGAGCATACGAACAAGGGTGTGTTCAAAGGCCTGCCGAATCCCTTGGAAGTCACCCGCTATCATTCCCTGATCGTCGAGCGCAAATCGCTGCCCGACTGTCTGGAGGTGACAGCGACGACGGATGATGGTCTGATCATGGGCCTTCGGCACAAACGCTTCTTAGTGGAAGGCGTGCAGTTCCATCCGGAATCCTATGTCACGCAGAATGGAATGGACATGCTGCAGAACTTTTTGGATCTGGCGGCCAAGCGAGGAACCAGGCTGTGAAAGCTTATTTGCAAAAGCTCTTCAAATCCCAGGATCTGACCTGCGACGAAGCCGAGGCGGCCACGGGCCTTATCATGCAGGGCAAGGTCAGCGTCGAGGAAACCGCCGGGTTTTTGGGCGCCCTCGCCGGCAAAGGCGAAACCGTGGACGAGATCGTGGGCTGCGCAAAAAGCTTAAGGGCCCATGCCCTGCCTTTGCAACCCAAGCGTCAGGATCTGATCGACGTCTGCGGTACAGGCGGTGACGGAGCTGAAACCTTCAACGTCTCGACCTGCAATGCCCTTGTGCTCGCAGCCGCGGGCCTTGGGGTCTGTAAACACGGAAACCGCGCGGTATCGAGTCGCTGCGGAAGTGCGGATGTCCTGGAAGCTTTGGGCGTTGTGATCGACCTGCCGACCGAAAGGGCGGCTGCTGCGATTGATAGCTGCGGCTTTGCCTTTCTTTTTGCGCCTCACTATCATCCGGCCATGAAATATGTGGGTCCTGTGCGCCGCGCTTTGGGTGTGCGCACGGTCTTCAATCTGCTCGGACCTTTGGCGAATCCTGCTCCTGTGAAGCAGCAGGTGCTCGGCGTCTTTGATCCGGATCTGGTTCCCATGATGGCCGAGGCCCTGCAAAAACTGGGGTCGGAATCGGCTCTGGTGGTCTGCGGTGATGGCGGCCTGGATGAATTAAGCCTATCCGGTCCCAGCCGCGTCTCGCGCATCAAGTCCGGGCGGATGGAACACTTCACCTTGAGTCCCGAGGATTTTGGTCTGCCTCGCGCGCCTTTGGAAACTTTGAAGGGCGGTGACAAGGAAGCCAATGCCAGGATCGTCGAAGCGATTCTGCGCGGCGAACGCAGCCCACGTCGTGATATTGTTGTTATGAATGCCGGCGCGGCGCTGGTCATCAGTGGTCATGCTCAATCGTGGCGTGAAGGCGCGGAAAAGATCGCAGCCGTCATCGATAGCGGACGGGCCTTTGAAACCCTGGAAAAAATACGAGCGTTTGTATGAGTGTTCTGCACAAGATCGGAAAAACAGTCGAAGAACGTGTGCGCCGGGATCGAGCGCAGCAAAGCGAAGAGGAACTTCTGGCTCAAATCGAGGCTTTGGGATGGCAGCCCAAGGATTTCCGTGCGCTTTTTGATCGCCGCGGTTTCAACGTCATCGCGGAAGTGAAGCTGGCGAGTCCTTCGCGTGGCGACATCGCGCCTCAGCTCAAACCCCTTGAGGTGGCCAAGGCCTATCTGGACAACGGCGCCGCCGCTCTTTCCATCCTCACGGAACCGCTTTTTTTCAAGGGCGACATTGCCTATTTGAAGGCCATACGCGCCGCGCATCCGGACGCCTATCTTCTGCAAAAGGATTTTGTGGTCGATCCCTATCAGCTCTATCAGGCCAAGGCCGCGGGAGCGGACGCTATACTTATCATCGTCGCGCTTTTGGGCGAGGAAGGCTCGGCCGAAATTCTGCGCACCGCAAGGAAACTCGGTCTGACTGCTTTGGTCGAAGTGCATAACGAGGAAGAAATGGCGATTGCGACCAGGATCGGTGCCGACCTAGTCGGCGTCAATAATCGCAATCTCAAGGACCTCACCATTTCCCTGGATGTTTCGCTGCAGCTGCGGCCCCTTGCTCCCAAAAATGCCCGCCTGATTGGTGAAAGCGGCATCGAAACCCATGAGGACATGCATCGACTGCATGCCGCGGGTTTTCATGGTTTCCTCGTGGGCACGAGCCTCATGCGCACGGGAAAACCAGGGGAAGCTCTGGCGAGGCTCATTCAGCATGCGCATTAAGATCTGCGGCATCACACGAACCGAAGACGCCCGCCTGGCCCTGCAGCTGGGGGCCTGGGCCTTGGGCTTTATCTTTTACGAAAAAAGTCCGCGCTATATTCCTGCAGCGGCGGTCAGGAAAATCCTGGATGCGCTCGCAGCCGAGGGCTTTGTTCCCGAGCGCAAGGTCGGTGTTTTTGTGAACGCCTCCGCATCGCAGATTCAGGATACGGTCAAGCTTTCCGGCATTGATACGGTGCAGCTGCATGGTGATGAAACTCCCGAGTTTTGTCAGCAGCTGTCCGGCCTCACGCTTTGGAAAGCCTTCCGTCTGCGCTCCGCCGACCAGCTGCTCGCGCTGCCGTCCTTCGAAGCTTTCACGGATGCCTTTCTCTTCGATGCGGCGGTTCCTGGACAGTACGGCGGCACAGGTCACACCACGGACTGGAATCTTGTGGCCGGCATTCAAAGCTCCCGTCCGCTGATTCTATCGGGCGGTCTTCATCCTGATAATCTTCAGGCCGCCATGACCGCGGTTCCGGCCTTTGCTTTTGATCTTTCCTCGGGTGTGGAAGAGAAGCCCGGCATCAAAGACGCTCATAAACTTCGCAAACTTTTTATAGCAAGGAGTCCTTCCGATGACTCAAACTCCTGATGAACGTGGTTATTACGGCCGTTATGGTGGACGCTATGTGCCCGAGACGCTCTATCGTCCCGTCATGGAACTGGAGGCAGCGTATAACCGCTACTCCAAGGATCCCGACTTTCAAAAGGAACTGAAGTACCTTCTTCATACCTACGTCGGCCGACCCACACCTTTGACCTTTGCCAAACGCTTGACCGAGCATCTCGGTGGCGCGCAGATTTATCTGAAACGCGAGGACCTCACGCATACCGGAGCGCATAAGATCAATAATGCTCTGGGTCAGGTCCTTCTCGCCAAACGCATGGGCAAGACCCGCATCATCGCCGAAACGGGAGCTGGCCAGCACGGAGTGGCGACGGCAACGGCCGCGGCGCTTTTGGGACTCGAATGCCAGGTGTATATGGGCAGCGTGGACATGGCCCGTCAATCTCTGAACGTTCGCCGCATGCGTTTGCTCGGCGCTTCGGTCGTGCCGGTGGAAAGCGGAGCCAAGACTCTGAAGGATGCCGTGAACGAAGCGATGCGCGATTGGGTGACCAATGTGCGAACCACGTTTTACAGTCTCGGTTCGGCCCTTGGCCCCCATCCTTATCCGCAGATGGTGCGGGATTTTCATAAGGTCATCGGTGAAGAGGCGCGCGCTCAGATTCAGGAAGCGGCCGGTCGACTGCCGGATGAACTGGTCGCCTGCGTCGGCGGCGGCAGCAATGCCATCGGTCTTTTCCATCCCTTTTTGAATGATCTTTCCGTGAAGATGACCGGCGTTGAAGCCGGTGGTCACGGGATTGTTTTGGGCCAGCACGCTGCGCGTTTCGCGGGCGGGGCTCTTGGTGTTTTGCACGGCGCCCTCACATGGCTTTTGCAGAATGATGATGGCCAGGTTCAGGATACGCACAGTATCTCGGCGGGTCTTGATTATCCGGCTGTAGGACCGGAGCATGCGCTTTTGCATGAAACCGGACGCGCGCAGTATACCTTCGCCACCGACCAGGAAGCCCTGGAGGCCTTCCGCCTTCTTTCGCGCATGGAAGGCATCATCCCGGCGTTGGAAAGTTCGCATGCGATTGCCTATGTCCTGAAAAAGGCTCCGACCCTGGCCAAGGATAAAATACTTTTGGTGAATCTCTCGGGTCGTGGTGACAAGGATTTGGAAGGAGGCGTGGGATGAGTCGCTTGCAGAAGGTTATCCGCAGTCGTCAGGCAGAAGGCAAAAAAGCCTTCGTCGCTTATATCACAGCAGGTGATCCCAGTCTTAAGGAAACGATGAATCTGGCCCAGGCTCTGGCTGAATCCGGTGTCGATATCATCGAGCTCGGCGTGCCGTTTTCAGATCCCCTGGCCGATGGTCCCACCAATCAAAGAGCCGCCGAACGCGCTCTGTTATCCGGGACGAGCCTGCAAAAAATCCTGGACGAGGTCGTGGAATTCCGGAAGAAGAACGATCACACACCGATCGTGATTTTCTCTTACTTGAACCCGATCTATCGCATGGGCTTTGAAAACTTTGCCCAGCGCGCCCAGGCCGTGGGTGCGGATGGTGTCCTCATCGTCGATTTTCCGCCCGAGGAGGCGGACGCCTACCGCCGCACGATGCAGGCCGCGGGCCTTGACACTGTGTTCCTGGCGTCACCGACCAGCGATGAAAAACGCCTGCAGCATGTCGATCATAATTCATCCGGTTTTGTGTACTACGTCTCGCGCACAGGCGTCACCGGCATGCAGTCGGAACTTTCGCAAAGCCTTGGTCAGGAAATGACCCTCGTCAAACGCTTTGTGAAAAAACCTGTGATGGTCGGCTTCGGTATTTCCAATCCCGAACAGGCCGTTGCAGCCGCAAAGCTTGGTGATGGCATCATCATCGGCAGCGCCATTGTCAAAGTGATTGAAGAAGGCGCCGATGCCAACGCCCGTTTGCAGGGCGTTCGTCAGTTCGCGAGCGGCATTCGCGCAGCTCTGGATCGGGCCTTTACATCCTGAAGTCTTTCAGCCAATCGCCTTGAGCTCTTCAAGAGCCAAGGCGTCGCCGCCTTCAGACCGGAGCAGAAGCTGAATCATGAGACCCAGCCGAAACTCCAGCTTTTCCCGCCCCAAAGGGTCGCCTTCCAGTTTATTCCAGGTTTTCAAAAGAGTGGTCTTCACTTCGAAGCTGTCACAGCAGGAAGCCAGTCCTGGCCCCGAATCTCGGAACATGTTGTCCTCCGCCAACAAAACTGTTGCGAGGATTTGCGATGGGAACAAAAAAAGCCAAACCCAAGGTTTGGCATATTTGCGCATCGTTTCGGCACTTTAGCAGAGAAAGCTGCAATCGGCCACAAACCCTTGTTGCTTCAAACGATAAATCCCATGACCCTGATTTGGCAAGATCTATTTTTCGTAAACCCACCGATCGGTGCCTGCCGCATTTTTCTGCAGGCGGGTTTGAATGTAAAGATCGCCGGTTACCACGCCGTTCGCCAGCACATAGTGATCACGCAGATCCTCGCCGGCCGCCAGTTCCAGGTTCCACACCACGGGGGCCTTATCCCCTGCGGGAACCGTGGCAATCTTCTGAATCACACCCATGGTCCCCTCGACGGTGCGAACGCGGTCGCCTTCCTGCAGTTCAAATGCGGCCCGCGGACCCTGGCTGGTGGGAAAGGGGTGCGTTCCCGTCACGCGCACGGTCCTGCCTTCGATTTGAATATCGAACATGGGAACGTTTTCCGGTCCGCGTGTCATGCGTGCGATCGCCTGGGCCCGACGGGTGATCGGATTCCAGACCTGATCGCGTTCTGTCAGTTCGGTGATGCGTTTCTGTGTTTTGCCATCACCCAGCGTGATCATGGTCTCGTCAGCGAAGCAGCCGCAGGCCCCGCGCACGAAGAGGAATTTTCTTTTGCATGAAGGCACTGTGTAATAAACATATTCAAGCGATTCCCAGCCCTGACTGCTCAGCTCTTCAAAACTTTGAGCCGTCCGCCCATTCTGAGCCAGAAAGCTTTCAGCCGGGTTTCTGACGTTTTCACAGAACTTCACGCTCCTGATCTTGACCTGATCGGTCCGCATCCACATTTCGTGGTTACGGGAATAGTCCATGTACTTGCGATCCTGAAGATCGGCGATCGCAGCGGGCTGGTAGGTGTCGCCTTCGAACCAAGGGCACTCATCATTGCAGGCTGCCTTGAATTCATCGTCGGTCAGCTCCTTGCCCTTGTCCCAGTAATTCACAACGCTGAAGGTTTTCGTGACTTCATGATTGGGCGATTCGGAAACCTCGCCTTTGGCGTTATAAAGCACGGCCCGCACTGTGAATTGACCGTTGGCCGGTGTCATCGAACAGGTTGTCGGATCGGAATTGAAGCCGACGAACTGATAGCGGGTCGTTCCGATCACTACGTTTTTAGCCAGAACGTTGGTCGCGGCATGATTGGTCGGTTCGCCGGTGTCCTTATTGAAGACGCTCAGCTCGACCGGATCGCTGTTCACGTAAATTACAGCTTTATACACCACGCCCGAGGCGGTGACGCGCAGATCATAGTCGCCGATGGTGATGTTGCTGAAGTCGGTGGTCCAAAGATTGGCTCCAGCCGGGCTGACCTCCAGAATGGGATCCGAAGGCTGGGGAACCGGAACGGGAATACGCGCTTTGCTGGCGATTGAACTCGTCTGGCCTTTATCGACCTTGGTCGTTTTCACCTCAACGTCCACCGACTCCACGTAATCGAAGTTCAGGGAGCGATTGAAGTTAGCTTTCAGAATCCGAATATAGCCATCCTGCGGCTTCAGGCTCGTTTGAGCCTTGCTGCCTTTGAAAACGCCTTCCAAAGTCTTGCCGGAAATATCCCCGGTATCCACAAGACTCATCTTGATCCACTCGTTGCCGCTCAGTGCCACGTCATCGGTGGGAATCTTTGGATTCTTGGTGATCTGCCGCCAGTCAGCGAGCCAATAGTTTTGTGGGAAAAGGGCCGGAAGATATTCGTTATCGACCTTGCCGTTATTCAAAAGAGCCTTGAACTGGGCCACGGCATTCATATTCGACAGCGATGCGGCGTCGTTGGTGGACTTCACCCTGGCCTGCATCACGGAGTCGTTCACCTTCTGCTGATTCTGCACGACATAGAAGCTGGTCAGCCCCAGTGCGAGCAGCGCCACCAGCGCGGTCATGGCCGCGGAACCCTCTTCTGTGGTTTTCTTATGGATTCCCATGTGGTCCCCTCTTTTCTGTCGCCTTGGTAATGCGTTCCTACTAGCAATTTCGGAAGAAATGGCTGCAGGATTAAGATTTTAAATCTTACCTTTGCGAAGAAACGGGGGGCGTGGCTTAGCCCTTGTTTGCACAGTCTTTTTCGGTGTTGGGCATGCCTTTATCGAACCAATCGAGGAAAATTCCCTGCTCAATTGGATCGAGCGGTTTGGTCAGGGCATTGGTGGCAATGCGGTTTTTCGCGGCTTCCGCCACGGCCTTCCAGTCCTCATAGCTTAGGAATTTAATACCTTTGAAGGCGAGTCTATCATTGTGGCAACTTTCGCAACGGAGCGTGGAAAGTTCGCTGATCCACAGTTCATAGCTGGGAATGCCGAGGCTGTCGCAGGTGACATCCGGCTCCTTTTTTACCGGCTCTTTCTTCACGGGTTCCGTGGTCACGGGCTGCTGCTCGGCTGCTTGCGCCGGAGCGGAGCCTTCTTCCGTGGTGCTTTCGAGTTTTTCCTTTTGACAGCTCATGGCCAGTACAAGCGTCATCAGTCCAGGCAAAAGCCGCGGCATGGTCAAACCCCAAAAAATGTGTGGTGCTTCGGTGCGTGCAAGTAAAGTGCCTGAAAGCCTTATCGGCTAAGGGTGCGAGAAAATTCAGGGGACGACGGTGCGTCTGTGGGGTCCCGCGCGCCAGGGGATTGACAGAGTGGGAAATCCTACAGTTTTTATTAGCCCACGAAACCAGGCTGCATCGAAAGCCAGACAAGGCCCAGGCTCATCAGAACGGAAACAAGAGCCAGAGCCGTAAAGAGCGCGGCGATGCTGACCCGCAGGACCTGCTGCGCCATGCGAGGGATGCTGCCTCCAAACGGAGCTGTCATGCGCTGCAGCTGATGACCTTCGTGCAGAAAAGCTTTCATCGCGTAAAGAAAACTCAGAACACTGAGCGCTGTAATGATGATCACGAACGATGGCATATTGCTACCTCACAGTTAGGCTATTCCGTATTCGGTGGAGTCCCCAGGAGCTGAATCCGTGGCTGCAAAGCCCGGTCAAGGCTTAACAATTCTTGCGATTTTCGCCGAGGTGTCTGCTGGTCCTGTGGGGTTTTTCAGAGGTTGGGATTCTTACAGAACGGGTCTCCCAGCCATCCGCGAATTCATCCGCGCGAGCAGTATCCTGCCTTTCAGTTTTTGATGATTCGCAGCAATTTCAGAATTTGAGCTGGTGCTTCTTTCGAGTCTGATTTCCGGTTTTTCGCCGGATTCGCTGACAAAAATTCGTCCGTAACCCGAAGGCAGACTTTTGTTGGATGTGAGGGTCATGCATGGGGAAAGGCGCTCGGCGAGCTTTGGCGCCATGGTTTCACGGTCAAAGGTTTCGCCGCGTTTTGGAAAAATATCGCTCGATGCAGATTGATCGGCGTGGAGCTGATGAGGAAAAAGGATCATGCCGAGGGTGACAGCGGCCTTCAGTGGTTGGCGCGAAACAGGACCTAGGCTCGATATTTTCACGGGTTCTGGCCTTTTCATCATTTCATGGTTTTGTCTGTCTCTGCATCTTCGAAACTGACCAGGATCCTAGAACATCTTACGCCCTGTCGTCACCAACGATATTGAATACCAGAAAGAATCCGGGTTTCCTGATAGCTTCTTTCCTTATCTGCACTCTGTCTGAGACTCTGCTCGACGGAAAGGCTGGGCTCGCGTCTATGCCAGTAGAGAAATTTGAGATCAGCTTTCAGATCAAAACCTGTGAGCGACGAGCGGGTGCCTGAAAAAAGATCCTGATGCAGAGTCCCCTGAAGATTCAGGGAAAGATCATAAGGAAATTCCCTTTGATACTGTCCACGCAGTGAAAGGCGCTGTCGATCATCCTCTTCAGACCCCGCATAACGATAGTCCCAAATTTGCCAAAACGCTTCGATAGCACCACTGCGGACGCCAAGACTATGAAGCCGAACACTGCGGTCCAGAATGCCCACACGCTCGCCCGTCAGGGCATCCAGTCGATGTTCGCGGGTGGGGGCGAAGTCGAGATTTTGTTCCTGGGCCCAGATGAATTCCGGCATCATGTTGCCGATCGGCAGTGTCCACGCCATCTCATAGCCGAACCTATCCAGCCCACCGGATCCTTGCGAAAGCCTAGAAATATAGGGTTTGATAAGCAGAGACTGCCCGTCAAAGGGCAGGCTTATTCCAAGAGGCAGAGCCAGGACGGCTTCGAAACGCTGCAGATCCGCGAGACCCGTGTGCTGATAGACGGCAAACTGGAGTGAAGGCTCCAGTCGCACAGAAAAAGCTGCACTGCGTTCCAAAAGATAAGGCAGCTTTTGAGACGAGCGGACGAGCCAGCTCGAACGGTGCCCAATTTCGGGAGGCGCGGCCTCGTCGGAAGGAAGATGCAGGACGTTATTCGACCACCCGAGTTCAAGAGTTGCGGCATAGCTCCAGGGTTTCTTGCCATCAAGGTGCCTTTGCCATTCCTCGAAAGATTCCTGAAGCGGTGAAGGATTCGCGCTGTCCTGCCACCTTTCCCAAAGATCCAAAGCGGAACGCCAGCGGCCTCGCGCCTGCTCATTGGTGGCCAGCAGATAGAGTTCATCGGTGGGTATGCGCGCATGACGGAAATCTCCGGGTGCATTCACATCCCGTCGGGCTTTGCGCCGCAGCCTTGAGCGCAATGATTCCTGCTTTGTAATATCAGCCCAGAGGCTGCTGCTATCAATCCCGCTCTGCTTTTTATCGGCAAAGGCTTCCTGCTGCAGCCGATAAAGGCAGATGGCGGCCAACGCTTTATATTCAAGATCCGCGTCCGATTCAGCGGTCTTCACCAGCTCATAGGCTTCCTCCCATTGACCTTCCTGCAAAAGTCGGTAGAGATTTTCCTTGTTCGCCGTGACAGGGCCCATCATGTTTTTAAGCCAGTTCTTCCGAAGTTCAAGCAGTGCCGCCGTCAAAGGCTGATTCGTGTCCGTGGTTTCCATCAGCTGAGGGGATGTGCGCGCCATCGCATTTTGCCAGGTATCGGCATGCGGCAGACCTATTTGGAAGTGATAGGCTGCGTCGGCCTCCATCAGCAGTTCCTGGCCTGCAAAAACCTGAATTTCATAGGGTTTCCCTGGCACGCGGCGCAGCTGTTTTTGCTCCCATTCCCAAATAAGACCCTCGGGCCGCATGGATTCCAAAGGTCGCGTCGTCTCCCAGCGCGAAGTCATGTGGCCGCGAATGGTATAGGCGATGACCGTATCGCGGTCATATTTCACATAAAGATCGGAATCGGCAGCCAGCTCCAGCTCCGCATTCTTCCAAGCCGTCTGGGGATCAGCAGGCTGCAATGAAAGAGCCAGGGGATAGCCGCGGGTGGAAATCCGCGCAAGACCGCGTTCGCCTGTGAAGGCAAAAACCCAGACGCCATCTGACGGCGTGACGCTGATCGAAGTATGGGAATGCAGAATCATAAGGGCGGCATCACCGTATTTCAGAGCCACAAAGCTTTGGCTCGGACTATAAATCCGCGCATAATCCTGCAGCAGAAGTTGCTGCTCCCCCAGGGGTTCCGCCGCGCGGCGCGTGCGATGCAGAAAGCCTTTTTTATTCAGGGCCATCACCTGAAGGTCCATGGACGGTGGCCGGCTGGTCGGTGCCTCAGCCTTGGACGCCAAGGGCCGCAGAAAACCTTCCGCATCCTCGGGCCCCCAGTAATCGGGCGCAGGAACCCAGGGCTCGGCCGCATGAAGCGTCGAGGGCACAAAAAGAATGATAAAGATCCAGCGCAGCATGCTCATCCTATGAAAGCCTGGCCATGGACCTTTCTGTATCGGTGGAATCATTCCAAAATAGGGAGGCAGAAACTGCCGGGCGGAGGGGAGGAAGAAGGAAAGGATTCCCTTTACCGCAGGCAAAGGGAACCGAGGCGACACCTTACTTGCGGATGGACGCGAAGAGGATATTACCGCTGCGTTCCAACTGCAGAAGAACCTTATTACTGGACTTGAAGACATCCACGAGATCCTTGACGGATTTCAGCGGAGTCTGGTTGGCTTTCAGAAGGACATCACCAGGGCGAATGCCCGAGGCGCGTGCCTTGGAATTCGGATCGACATCCAGAACGAGGAGACCCGCGTTGCTATCGATTCCAAACTGCTCGATGTAATCGGCATGCTTTTGCTTGTTCAGCGGCTCAATTTTCAGGCCTGCCTGAAATTCAGCATTGCTGGCACTGCCCCCGCTATTGCCCGGTGCGGGGTTTTCCATGCGGCCTCGCTGGGCGATAAGATTATCCTGATCGAAGTCACCGAGGACCACGGTGGTCGACTGCTGCTTGCCGCCACGGAAATAGGTGACAGGAACTTTGGCCTGAGGCGGGGATAGACCGACGATATTCGAAAGTTCCTGGCCGGACGTGACCGGACGTCCAGCCACTTCGATGATCACATCGCCGGATTCCAGACCGGCCTTCGCTGCAGGTGTTCCGCGTTCGACCTTGGCGACCAAAGCCCCGCGGGTTCCCTTCGGCAGATTGAGTCCGCTCAGAAGTTCGTCATCGAGTTCCTGCGGCGAGAGCTGCACGCCGAGGTAACCGCGAGCCACGCGACCTTTGCTGACGAGCTGCTCGGCCACGCTGCGCACAAGGTTCGATGGGACAGCAAAGCCAATACCAGCGGACGCTCCCGAGCGCGAGAAGATCGCCGTGTTCATTCCGATCACAAGGCCTTCCATGTTGATCAGGGGGCCACCGCTGTTACCTGGGTTGATGGCGGCATCGGTCTGGATGAAGTTGCCGAGGCTCGTGATATTGAGATTCCCGCGACTGGTTGCCGAGACGGCACCAAAGGACTGACTGAATTCAAGACCGAAGGGAGCGCCGAGCGCGATCACGAACTCCCCGACTTTCACAGAGTCCGAGTTGCCGACGGAGAGTTGGGCGAGGCCATCCCGTTTGAATTTGGAATCGGTGATCTGAACCAGGGCCACGTCGGTGTTTTTATCCCCGCCGAGGACTTTCCCGGTATAGGTGGCTCCGTTGGCCAGCTTCAGCGAGATTTCATCAGCGCCTTCGATCACGTGGTTATTCGTGATGATATAGCCTTTGTCCAGATCGATGATGAAGCCGGAACCGACGCCTGCCTGCTGCTTTTGCTTCTGCTCAGGCACGTTGTTGGGCTGTTGTCCCCGGAAGCGTGGTCCGAAGAAGAAGTCGAAAGGATCCATTTCATAATAAGGATGGCCTTTGACTATCTTGGAGATCGAAATCAGAACCACACCTTTGCCAGTGGCCTGGGACAATTCAGAAACCCCAGCCGAAATCTGCTGCAGGGCGCGCACATTATCGGAATATTTGTCGCGATCCGGCGTGGGGAGCTGATAAGGAGCAGCCAACAGTGATGAGCTGATGAAGGCGGCACTGAGAAAAGTCAGGCTGAACTTCCTGGATAACATATATCTGATGAACCTCTCTCGAAATGGTTGAGCTTCCAAACTCTCCACATTCTGCAACTTTGATCATGAAATGAAAATAAGATATGGTGGACTTTATGAGAGCCCCGGACGGGGCCTATGAGAAATTGCTAAGTACGGATGGACGCGTTGAAAGCCGATACTTTACATCCCCTCAAGGCTGGTTTTGGCTTCGGAGGTTACATACCCCGTGCGCTTGATGCCGCCGTGGGCCAGGATTTCCCGACTCGCCTCGATGACGAGGCCTGGATGCAGCTGGCCCTTTTGGAATCCATGGAAGGCATTGGCCGAACCTGCCCGAATCCCCCTGTGGGAGCGGTCCTGGTGAAAGATGGACGCCTGATCAGTAAGGGAGCAACCCTGGCCTATGGGGACCGGCATGCCGAGCGGGTGGCGCTGGATGCGGTGACCGATCGGAGTCTTCTGAAGGGCGCGACGTGTTATGTCACCTTGGAACCTTGTGCCGGAACGGGTCGGCAGCCGCCGTGCACCGAAGCGCTTTTGGCGTCGGGTATAAGCCGTATCGTGGTGGGCGCTCTGGATCCGCATCCCAAGGCCGCAGGGCAGGGACTCAAGGCGCTGGCCCAGGCTGGAATCACCGTGGAAACCGATGTGCTGGGCGGCGAATGCCGCGCCTGGCTTTTTCCTTTTCTGGCCTATCAGCAGCTGCAAAGGCCGGTGGTGATCGGCAAGTGGGCGCAGACTTTGGATGGGCATCTGGCCGATGATCACGGTCGTTCCCAATGGATATCCGGAAAAAAAGCCCGAGCCTATACGCATTGGCTTCGGCAGAAATATGACGCCATCCTGGTCGGAGTCGGCACCGCCCTTGCGGATGCCCCGAGTCTGACCGTAAGGGATGCCGCTCCGCCTTTGCATCGGCAGCCGCATAAAATTATTTTTGATCCCAAAGGCCGCCTGGCGACCGGACAGCCCGAGGTTTTTCAAAACCTTCGCCGTGGTTTGAAGCCGGAAGGTCCCGTCCTTTTTTATGCAGTCGAGGCTCCCAACTGGAGGCATGCGCCGTGGATGGATGCCTTTTCTGATGTCATCGAGCCGGTTTTGATGCCGCCTCAATGTTCCTGGCTGGAATTTTTACGACTTCTTGATCATCAGCATCGTGCGCGCCTTGGACGCGAGCTGCAATCCATCATGGTGGAAGGCGGCGCGCAAATCCTGACGCTTTTGGTGCGGGATGAACTTTTGGATGCGCTGCAGGTTTTTGTGCGCACGGGAATTTTAGGGGGGAGTCGGCATCGCATCGGACGACTCGATGCGCGTGATGGAGCCAGCGCACCGCCGACCAATCCGCTTTTGGATCTGAACGCGCGGCATGATTTCCAGCTCGTCAGCACCCAGCAGCTGGGTGATGACGTGGTATTGGAATGCGCGCATCGGCGTTTTACATTCTGGACTTAAACGTGATGCGGCCCGCGCAGATGAGCGAAGGGCAGCTGCCTCAGGACATGATCCATCACGCAGAGTAAAGCCATCGCTTCCACCATCGGCACAGCGCGCGGCAGAACGCAGGGATCATGACGACCCGCCTTGGGTTTCATCACGAGTTCCTGACCCTGGCGATCGACGGTTTGCTGGTCTTTAAAAATGGTGGCCACGGGTTTGAAGGCCACGCGCATATAGATGTATTCCCCGTTGGAAATACCGCCCTGAATGCCGCCGGAGCGATTGCTCTCGGTGCGGATTTTCCCCTCGCGATTCACAAAGGCATCGTTGTGTTCCGATCCATAAAGATAGGTGGACGCGAAACCCATGCCGATTTCAAAACCCTTGCTCGCGGGTAAACTCATCATGCCTTTTGCAAGATCGGCTTCGAGTTTATCAAAGACGGGCTCACCGAGTCCCACAGGGCATTGACTGATGCCGCAGAAGATAGTGCCGCCAACGCTGTCGCCGGTTTTCTTGGCGTGAATGATCAGTTTTTCCATGGCATCGCGCTGGGCTTCATCGGGACAGCGCAGCGGGTGTTCCTCGACCTTATCCCGCGTGAGCGCCTCACCATAATCCGTGCGGCCCTGCACATCCTTCACGCGATCGACATACGCGACCACTTTAAAACCAGGGATCAGCTGCTGCAAAACAAGTTCCGCGACCGCAGCTGCAGCCACACGACCGATGGTTTCCCGCGCGCTCGCACGACCCCCGCCCGAGGGTGCTTTCACACCGTATTTCGCATCGGTCGTATAATCGGCGTGCGAGGGACGATAGACATCCTGCAAATCGTTATAGTGATCCTTCTTCGCATCCTGATTCCTGACGATCAGAGTGATCGGAGTTCCGAGACTCACGTCATCCACCAGACCCGATAGGCATTCCACCCGATCGAGTTCCCCACGCGGACTCGCGAGGTGACTCTGTCCCGGACGGCGCCGATCGAGCTGCTTTTGAATATATTCGATGTCAATCTTATGCCCGGCCGGGCAGCCGTCGATGACGACACCCACAGCCCCACCATGCGATTCGCCGAAGGTCGTCACGCGGAATAGTTCGCCGAAAGTATTGGCCATTTTCTCTTCCCTGGGCGCGTTGCGCCGTCATGTGGACACAGGAGTGTTCCTTATAATAGGAAGTAATAGCCGAATTGAGGCTCTTTTCAAAGAGGGGATGTCGGCCTTTTCTGTCCTCAGTTTGGGAAGTTTACCGGCCTGTAGTGGGTCGGCAAGGGAATGTCCAACTCAGGCTTTGCGGAAGCGATAACCCATGCCGCGGACGGTTTCGATAAGATCCCGCGAGGGGCCCAGCTTTTTACGGATGGATCGCACATGCACGTCAATATTTCGATCGACCAGCAGACCGCCGCCACCCGTAACGGCTTCGAGGAGCTGATCCCGTGAAAGAACCATTCCGGGTTTGGCAACAAGAGCTTCAAAAATTCGGAATTCAGCCAAAGTCATCGGAATATTTTCGCTGGCCACCGTCACCTGATGCTGGGCTCTATCCAGTTCGACCGTTCCTTCCTTCAGAATGCCTGTGCTGGCACGAGGCCTTGCGATCGGCGTCTGCAGTTGACTGCGCAGCCGCGCATAGACGCGGGCGACGAGTTCCTTGATGCCGAAGGGCTTGGTGATATAGTCATCCGCGCCCAGTCCAAGCCCGAAAACGATATCGGTCTCTTCGCTCTTCGCTGTCAGCATGATAACCGGGGTCAAGCTCGTGTCAGCGTTTTGCCGAACACGCTGGCAGATTTCAATGCCGTTGACGGCAGGGAGCATGAGGTCGAGAATGATAAGGTCATGCCTTCCATGCAAGGCCTGGTCGAGCCCTTCCGCACCATCGCTGCAAAGAGTCACCTCAAAGCCTTCGCGTGCAAGATTGTATTCCAGGAGTTCCCTGATATCGCTGTCATCTTCAATGACAAGTATCTGCTTCATGTGATCTCCGTTCGACTGATTGCCATCGAGTTTTGTTTGCATTACGGCTGAAAAGTCAGGGAATGACGAGTGTTCTTATGCCTTTGAAGCGTTTGTGGCCCCACTTTCCCCGTCCATGGTCGAACACTGTATTATATAATAACCGGATATACGGAAGCTCAAAAGTCAAAGCCGGGGCATTCTTTCTCAAAGCTCCGTCCAGCGAAGACTCCAGGTCCTTGCCGACACCGATTCGAGGGCACTTATGTTTAGCTCCAGGTTCTTTTGGAATAATTTCCTGTCCTATGTGCTCGTCATCCTTATCACGACATTCATGGTGTCTTATCTCCTGGTGATCAAGGCCGAGGAATTCATCGAAGAGACCGCGCTTGAAGTCCTGCGCGAGAAACTCGTATTCTTTGAACCCTACTTCGCCGATGGCATCGTATGGCGCGATCCTGAAACGATCAAGCACCTTGTGCAGATGGCGCGTGAAGCGAAGACCCGGCTGTCCGTGCTGGACGAATCGGGCGCCATTCTTATGGAATCGGAGGTTGAGGAAATCACGCCTTCAGAAAAACAGAAGCGCACTCCCGAGCTGCGTGAGGCGGCCGAGCAGGATATCGGTATTGCCAAGCGGTATTCCGATGTGAAGGCCTCGCAAACCCTTTACACGGCGAAGAAGATCCAAACGGAAGAAGGTCCTCTCTTCATTCGATTGGGAGTGCCTGTCCTGAGCCTGCAGGACCGGGTTTCTGAAATATTCGCCGCAATCGCCATAGGAGCCTGTGTCGGCGTGATCGTGTCGCTCCTGATCGCGCTCTTTCTGGTGCGTCGCACGACAGGTCCGATTTCCGAGATGACCAAGGTCGCAGAATCCATCAGCCATGGCGACTATGAAGCGCGCATTCACGATCTTCCTCGCAATGAAATCGGTCAGCTCGGAGAAGCCATCAACCGTCTGGCGGCCGCCGTTCAGGCCAATATTGCTCGTCGTGAGAAAATGGAGCGCATCCGCCGGGAGTTCTCCAGCAATATATCCCATGAATTGAAAACCCCCCTCACATCCATTCGTGGCTATGTCGATACCCTGATGTCGGGGGCCCTGCATGACCCCAAGAAAAACATGCGATTCCTGAAGATCATCGAGTCCAACAGCGAGCGCATGAGCAACCTTGTGAACGACCTCTTGCGTCTTGCGACGATTGAAGCCAATCAGGAAACGATACAGCTGGAAGCTGTGGATTGGCACGCAGTCATCCAGGATGCGGTGGCCCGCCAGCATCCCAAATTGAGCAGCAAAAATATCGAGCTGAAAGTAAGCTTTGAAACCAAGGACACCCTGGTTCGTGGCAATGCCAATGCCATGTCTCACATCCTGGATAATCTTCTTAGCAACGCCATCCGCTATACCCCGGCTGGCGGCAAGGTCGCGATCACCGTGCGACTCCGGGAAAAATGGTGTGAACTCCTGGTCACGGATAACGGGATTGGGATATCCACAACTGATCAGACGCGAATATTCGAACGCTTCTTTCGGGTGGACCAGGCTCGCACCAAAAGCGAGGGCGGAACGGGTCTGGGCCTCGCTATCGTCAAGCATCTGGTCATGCAGCTGCAGGGCAGCGTCGAGGTGGAAAGCGAGCTGGGCAAAGGAACCACCTTCATGGTCCGCTTCGCCGCTGCCTCGAAAGAACAGGTTCTCGCTTTGGATCATGAAGCAAAGGCTGATGCGAGCTGAGCTTCAGTAATGGTTGTCCTCTTTGGACGCAATTTTTGGTAAAATGCCAAGACATGCCACCGCTTTCCTGCTGAAGGAGTGCCTTCAATGTTCCTGCACAATATTCTGCTTGGCCTGGCTCTTGCCTCGAGCGGCTTTCCCACTTTGCACGCGGATAACAGTCTTTCTGGAGAGATTCGCATCGACGGTTCCAGCACTGTCTTTCCCATTGCGAAAGCCGCGGCGGACGAGTTTCAAAAAATTCATCCCGGCACGCGCGTCCAGGTCGGGCTTTCGGGAACGGGCGGAGGTTTCAAAAAATTTGCAGCGGGTGAAATTGATGTGACCAATGCCTCCCGTCCTATCACCGCCCCCGAGGTCAGAAAGCTGGCGGCCAGCAAAGTCGAGTATCTGGAATTGCCGATAGCCTATGACGGGATCGCTGTGGTCGTGAATAAATCCAATAGCTTCGTCAAAGCCATGTCCATCAAAATGCTGCGCGAACTATGGGAGCCGGGAAGCAGGGTCAAGACCTGGAAGCATCTTGATCCAAGCTGGCCTGATCAGCCGATCAAGCTTTACGGACCCGGACCGGAATCGGGGACTTTTGATTTTTTCACCGAGCACGTGATGGGGACGGCGCGCCTCTCGCGCAACGATTTTTTGGCGAGCGAGGATGACAACGTTCTGGTCAATGCTGTGAGCCAGGACCCCCAGGCTCTAGGTTACCTGGGCTTTTCCTATTTGGAAGAGAATAAGAAGCTGCTGCGGAATATTCCCGTCCAAAGTCGATCGAAGTCGGCCATGCTCCCCACGGCCCAGAGTATACAGGATGGGTCGTACGCGCTCTCACGACCGCTTCTTCTCTATACGAATCTAGCCTCGGCGCGCCGGCCTGAGGTCAGGATGTTCATTGAGTTCCTTTTGAAGAATGCAGCCAAGCTCGTAAAAAAGGCTGGTTATGTGCCTTTGCCTGAAGCGGAATACGTCGAATCGCAGAGAAAATTTCAATCGGCATTGCAGCCCAGAAAATAGTCACAAAAAAAGATGAAAGCCCGAAGGTACCTTCAGGCTTTCATTCCAGGGATGGATTAGGGTCTAAGCGTCTTACTCATTGTCAGGGCCTACTTCGATCTCCACTTCACATTCGACTTCAAATGGCTGCCCGGACGCAATAAGTTGCTCAATCACTTTGGGATCAACCTGGGGACAAGCTCGGGCGATGGCTGCGGCCCGTTCGGCCGCCGTGCCGCTGGCAGCTCCGTCCACGGAAGCTGTTGGGGACGAACTGGCTTTGCCGTCTCGTGCGTCCTTGCCCGTGCCTCGAGCGGCTTGATCCACGGTGCGTCCGCTATCGCTCGTATCCGCGTTGCCGGCAGCTTCTGTTCCGGCGATTTTTCCTGTCGTGCTTTCTTTGGCATCGAAAATGCCGGATGAACATCCGCTGCACACAAGCAGGATCAGGGTGAATGCTGGGAATCTCATCGTCAATCTCCTCAAGGTTTGTCGGCGGAATGAATCATCAGCCCGCGGTGGGCTTATAGGTCAGACGGACTTTGGACCCATCCTTGACCTTATCACTGTTCACAAGCGTGACCGTGTTGGTGTCAGGATTGTAAACCCAGTCCGCCGCCGCGAGTTTTGCCTGATCAAGCATCACGCCAATGCCCTTGGGATCGCTTGGCTTTTGGCTCAGCGCGAAGGTCACACTCCGCTGCACCATGTCTTTGGAAAGCCTTGTAATCAAACCGGACCAGTCCGGAGAACAGATATCCAGCATCGACCCGCGGCTGGCTTGCGCGAGAGCGATGTATTCCATACCTATGCCGGAGATATCACAGTTGCCGCCTTCAATGGTGGTCGGAAGACCAACGATAGCACTGAAGGTGGCCTTGGCATTCATAGGATTGAAATCAGCGGCAAGATTTCCGTTGCCATCACCGTTGTCGTCTGAAACTACGACGACTTCGAGATTGGCGTCCTTGCGGAATGCCAGTGGCGTGGGCATGACTACGCCCGACGGTGTCCGATAGGACGCTGCGTACGTGCCTGCGAAGAGAGCATTGAGCTGACTAATGGAATTGCCTGATCCGACTTCCTGATTGATGAAAGCCACTTTTTTGGGATCGACGCCAGGGGGCAGGGCCATCATCAAGTCCATCATCATATGAATCTGAAAGTCGATGCGGCCGGTGTTTAATGCTGATATGAGTCGCCCCATATTCGTCTGCAAGGCATTGATTTCATCATCCATGCTTGCGCTCGTGTCGATGGCGAAGACCATGTCGACTTTAAGAGAAACCGCGTGTTGATCGGTAATGGCCCCGGCCGGCATGCTGCTCGAATCGCCTGAATCAGCGTCCGACGCCTTAGGTGCGCTCATGGCATCTTTGGAATCCGCGCCGGTATCCAAAGGAGGAAGTTCGGCGTCCTCGACTTTCGTGACCGTTTCTTCGGGCTTGGATTCTCCCTGAAACTCTGATTTTTCTGTGCAGGCAAGCAGACCAAGAGTCAGAGCGATGGGCAAGAACACTTGTGTGGCTTTCATATGGAGTCCTCCTTAGCATTGCTACGATGTTCCGTAATGCCTATGAGTTTGCAACTCGCATTCCACGCCAGGCGGCAATTTCGGAGAATCCTTCAAAAAACCGTTTTTACTGTTTTTTTAAAAAATCTTTACAATTCGAAAGCCAAAGGATCCTGTGGCTTTGTAAAGATTTGACAGGTATGGGGCTTCGGAGCGGAAACGGAGTTTAGGGTATATCTTAGTCGAAACAGGTGCTTAAGAGGCATGTCATGTTTCAGAGCAGGGTTTAAAATCGGTCTGACTCTTTACACTATCTTTAAATATCCTTAATTTTAATGACTTAGGGCCCTGTCCGCGACCAAGCGTGTTTGGTTTTTGACAGGACCCAGAGCGCATCAGCCGTTGAGCATCCAGGTCGCGCAGGCGGCGGGCCCAGGGTTTCCCGGGCCCGAATCCTGAAGATTCTGAGCCAGCGAATCGAGTTCCTTGGTGATCCTCGCATCGCTCACCCTGGTCTTCACAAGATTCACCATCTCCACGGGACTCGGCCCACCGATCGCATCGAAGCAGGAAAGACCATTTTTAAGCTGCGCTGTATCCTGCTCGGCCAGATTCTGCTGCAGCCAAAGGCTTCCGACGCTGATCACGAAGCCTTCCATCCAGCCGCGATTGGGCAGTACGACATTCGCATCCCCAGGCGATGGATTCTGAGGATCATTCCAGGTTTGCAAAGTTTCCTTGGCAAACACGGCTGATTGATAAACAGCATAACCCACGCCACCGATGACCAATGCGAAAAGGGCCATCAGGGTCACGCCGATCACGATGATTTTCTTTTTATAACGGGCCCAGAGCGAATACTTGATGCTGTTCTGATAACGCATAAGGGTCTCCTTGCTTGTGCCGGACTTGCCTCAAAGGCGAGTATGAACGAAAGCGATGACTTTGTTAAAATAGATAAACACTCTATTTTACTTCGTTTGATGCGATATGGGGTGCTTCCCCTGCTTTTCAAGCCTTTGGTTCCGTGTTACGAGAACACCTGAGTTCAAAACCATGTTGTTCCAACCGCTGGAGGTTTTATGAACAGATTTTTTCCCACTCTCGCTTCCCTGGCGCTGTCTTTATCCCTTCCTCCCTTGTCCATGGCTGGTGTCGCACTTCCCAACCCGGCCTCGCAGCTCTGCGTGGAGTTGGGCGGGGCCCTGAAACCCTATGTCCAGGAGGACGGCGGTGCGGTGAGTCTTTGCGCTTTTCAGGATGATGTCTATCTCAACGGACTGATCGAAGAATGGACCCTTTATCGTTATAAAAAGGGTGACGCCGCGCAGTCGTTGGCGGTGAAAGCCTACTTTGATCACGTTGCCTATCAGGCTCCCACCGAGGGACCTGTGGGCCATCCCGCTCTGCGTTACTGCGAGCAGGTCGGCGGAACACGATACATCATCACCGAGGCTTCGGGTGATGAATCGGGTGTTTGTAAATTTGAAGATGGATCGCAGCTTGAAGAGTGGACCCTCTTCCGTGGGCCGGAGGTTCATAAGAGTTTGACCAAAGTGCTTGAAAACGGAACTCAAGATTAACGTCAGACGCTGTCCCTGCCAAATCCAGCTCCCCTCCAGAGTATTTTTTTGAGATAAGATCAGGGAATACTTCTGAAAGGGGTTGGCATGGAACAAAGCAAAAGTCGTGGACCACTTCTCGATCATTTGGACGAGATCGAGGCGCGTTGCCTTCAGGGTGACCCGCGTTTGAAGGACATCATCGACATCTTCGGAGCCGATGGTCATTACGTCCTTATACTGTTCTTTATCCTGCCTTTTCTGCAACCGATCCCTTTATTTGGTCTCTCGACACCCTTTGGTCTTGTGATCGCAGCGATCGCGGTCTTATCCTATCTGCAAAAACCTGCCTTTATTCCAGAGCGCTGGGCCGAGCGCAAACTGAGTGCTGCGACGGTGAAGCGCATAGCTGTGGGTTCGGAAAGGATTTTTGAAAAGATCGGCTTTCTCTTGCACCCCCGCATGAAGTATATGCTCCAGGGGCCTTTCAAGTTACTGAATGCCATCCTCCTTGTGTTCAACGCTGTGCTCCTGGCCCTGCCCTTGCCGATACCGTTTTCCAATACTCTTCCGGCCTGGATGATTATGTTTCAAACTTTGGCTCACCTGGAAGAAGACGGTGTGTTCGCCATCTTATCTTACGTTCAGACGTTGATCTGTCTCATCTATTTCAGCTTAATCTGGTTCGGACTCGGCACGGGCATCGAATTTCTCGACAAGCAAAAACTGTTTTAGCGACCAGGATCGCTATCGAGGAGAGCGGGATCGCGCGTCGAGCCGTGACGAAGATATGTCAGGGCCTTTACCATTGAAATCAATCGACCAGGGCCCCTGCATTGCGATTTTCCAGATAAGCCACCAATGCCGCGCGATCAGCTGGGCGCAGAGTATAGCGCTGCTGCGTAGGTGGCGGCATCAGGCTGTCCTTGACCTGCATCAGGATATTCGGTGACGCCATCACGGTCGTCGCATCCGCATGACAGCCTGCAAAGATGCAGCTGCCGCGAACCAAAGCCAAGGCCTGAGCTTCATTCAGGGGTGCTGGAGCCGGAGTGGCGCCCGGCGTTGGAGTTGCTTTGGGAGTGGTCCCAGACGTGGGAGCGTCCGACCCTTGCGTCTGTTTTTCGCTGACATCAAGCTCCCCTGCTGGGGAAGTTTCCTGCACCGAGCGTCCGCGATAATCGCTCGACTGCTCGGTGCAGGCCAGTCCAGAAAACATAATGCTGAAGCTTGTCATCCAGGCCTTTGCCATGACACCGCCTTAATTAAATGTTCTTTCGGCCACTGCCGGGCAAAAGTTCTCGCTTGTGAAGCCCTCGGCGCGCATATCACGGACGGTTTTGCCGTCAAGCGTTCGCTTATCAAAGAGGATATAGGTTGCTGGAATGGATTGGGGGCCGATCGCGACAGGGCATTTAAGCAAGGGCTTGGATGTGGCGTCGAGAACAGGAAGCGTGGCTGGGCAAGGACCAGCCTTGGTTTCAAAACTCTGGATGGTATAGGCGGCGGCATCAAGTTTGGCCTTATCAACTTCCACGCAGCCCCAGGCTACCGAGAAAAAATGAATGTACACACTTGAGGCAGCGGCAGGCTGTCCATCGGCAGCCTGCTGGGCGCCTCCCGTGGTCGATGACTGGGAACATGCCGAATACATGGCCGCCATTGCCAGCATGCAGAGTTTGAGACGCTTCATCATTCTGAGCCTCATCTATAAAAATGCTTTTACGGGGCGCGTAAAGGATCGGTAAAAACGGCTGAAAACTTGAGGTTTTTTGTCCCTGTACGATTTAACATAAAGGTTTTGATAGGTTTCCACCGTGATTCAAAGGGGAACAAAAGTTTCGACCATTCCAATCCCCCTCCCTTCGTTCTGATCAGGACGCACATAGCGGAGATCACGAATCACGACTCGATAACCCTGTTCAAGCACCTCTACGTCATAGATTGGAAAACGCATCCAATTCACAAAGCCACGAATATCAGGGTTGGAAAGCGCCTTATGAATGATGGGATCCTGTTTGGGAAGCGGTATGCGTTCAAAGCGTTGCTCTATCTCAGCATGATTGAAAACAGGAACCAGCAATCCATAGTAGTGCGTGGAACTCACCGCAACGACTTCGCGATAAAATGGATTGGCAGGCAAAGGTCCTGTCATGACGTCTGTAACATCCTCACCATGATTCGTACGAATCCAATCTCTGACCTTGTTCTGGACCTGCTGATTTCCTGCGGAAGTGGCAGCCAGATAAAGACAAAACGCTGCCACGCATCCCAAAGCTAGCATTCTCTGTCGTGATAAGGAGAGGCCACGGATACGCAAAGCTCCAATCACCAGAATACCCAACCACCACACGAGCTTCGCGGCCCAAGGTACAAAGGCGGCTCCCGTGACAAGAGCGGATGTGGCAAGGCCAAGACCAATCCAAAGGACCTGCGACCAACGTGTTTGGGAATAGCCCAGAACAACCGCAGCGCCCATGAGAAGCCACATCCAGGCATCCACAATAAAGAGTGTGTCGCCATAAAACCAGCGTCCGCTGAAGGGCATGAGCAGGCGCACGCCATAGGTATTAAGCCAATCCAGAAGGGGATGACTGATCACTCCGATATAAGCCAGCAGCATGATTTGAAGGGGCCTGGCTGGGCTGAGATCCGTGCGGTGTCGCCTTCGTACCAGGCGATCAAAAGCCAGGATAGCAGCGGTCAGCAGAAGAGGCAGGAGCAATTGCGCGACAATTCCATGGGTCAGACCCCGACGGTAAAAGAGAGACGCATCCGAACCCAAAAAACTCATGACACCGTCGATATCCGGAAGATTCGCGCCGATGACCAGAGTCGCCGTGGCAAGAGGCGTGAGTTTACGCAGACCTGTTTGAGCCAGAGTAGCTCCAGCCAGAGTATGGGCGATGGGGTCCAAGGCAAGTCCTCCACTTCAAACCAAAAAAGCAGTGTGCAAACAGCGCAGCTCCAGCCTAACGTTTATCCTGATCAATCAAAGCATCAAACCCAATCAAGCCGAAAACTTCCCAATCCTGTCCAACGACCTGACCGGTACCAAGCCCCACATTGAGTTTCACGCCTTTGACATCCGCCTGAAGATCGAGCTTATAACCATGCGCCGCGGTTCCGCTATCAAAGCGCGGATCAATCTGCTGAAACCAGGCGCGGCCGTAGTTATAAAACGCAGTCGCATCAAGGCGCTGCAAATAAACGATATGCAGAAGCTTGGCAATATCCGCGACCAAAGGAGTGGTCCAGGCGAATTGCAGACGGCCCTGGGTATCACCGTACTGAAGGTTGGTCAGATAAGGATCGCCGTAAAGCTGGGAATTGATCTCGTTCAAACCGCCGCCGCTGCCGGGAATAAACGTTCTTAGAGGACTATAGGCTTCCTGCAGGAACTTGCGCCGGCTCCCGCGGACGCGACTATAGGAAGCTCCCCAGCTTTGCGAGGTCGGCTGGCCGAGGATCGAAATGGGAATGCCCATGTTGATGCCGACGCCGGTTTTCTCATAGTCGTAGTTGGCATTGAACTGCTTGGAGGCAATCGAACTATTCAGATAGTAACTCAGATAGCCCCAGTGAAAGCCGTGCGATTTGCTGAGGCCGATGTTGAATTCGCGCAGATAACCCTTGGCCAGAACATCCCAGAGCGCATCATCACCGAGATAGGGAATCATCCAGGCGTTCTTAAGGGAAAGGCTCAGACTCAGACCCAGGGAATGAATATAACGCAAAGCGCCGATTTCAGCCCCGCGTTCATCAAAGTAATAGGAATCCGGTCCATAGTTTCTGTTCCAGGTCTGACGCCGGAAAACATCCAAAGTATAAGTCGTTTTAAAGCGGGTGGTGTAAGCACTTAACTGAATATCTGGATAACGGCTCTCGGCCCCATAAAGCGCAATCAACTGCACATGCTCGTTCTGCATATGATCCATCAAAGGAACTGTTAAAGCACCATAGGAAAGCCCGAGCGCATCATAACCAATCCAGGGAAAGGCAAACACCGGTCGTCCGCGCCAGTTGATATCCTCAGCATCCTTGATCGGAGCCCCTTGTCTTTGTCCCAGGATCGGCGCACTGGCTATCCGTTTCTGATCATCGGCAATCGAAGCTTCCGCCCGGTTCTGCCAGGGATCGGCCTGGGCCATGAGTTCTTTCAAAGGCTTCTGCGTATCATGCATGGCCCTTATCAATGGGGAAGTCGGTTCATCATGCAAGCGGCAGGGTTTTACCGGCGCATCAATGTGATTGGTCTTCACCAGCAGCGCTCCGCTTTCCTGCCAGAGGGCCATCATCAGAAGATCGCTGGTGCTGTTATGAAGACTCGTCACGATATTTGCAAGATCCCGTTCCTCGACGCAGCGGCCGTCCTTATCCAATCGCCGCAGAAAATGATGCGAGCGATCCGCGAGCGCCAACCATGTATCCCGCGCATTGAATGCTACAGAAATAGGCTTCCCACGCAGATTCTGAGGCAAATCCCGAAGCCGCCCATCCTCAGGTGACCAGCGCAGAATCTGATGCCGATCCCCGTAAAGCGTTTCTTCCGAACGATTCAGCCAGACTTCGGTCATCGTATCGTTCTCACCGAGCGAACGATACCCGAGGATATTCAAACTCTGCGGATAGGTCGCAACCAAAGGACAGCGGATATCAGCATTCTTCAAACGCTGACCCTTTTCCACCAGCTGCCGCGGGGCCCAGCATAGCTGATTCTTCTCCAAAAACTCTTCAAACCAGACCAGCTTGTCATCACTCATAAAGAGCTGGGAAATATAAGCCGATCGCGTCATCAGCGGAACCTTGGCCTCGCCCTTTTGAATCCAAAGAGTCCGCTTCGGATCCAGATTGTCATTCACTTCACCCGTGGTGAAGAGAAGATAATTCTTCCGCACCAGCCTCACCGTTAAGGCATCATCCGGCAGGCTTACCCCGCGCTTATAATCCTGCGCGATATCGTTCTTCCAGGTCACTTCCGCTTCAAAAAGATCCCCGCCCTCACGCTGCACAAACATCAGTTTGTCGCCGCGGCTCTGAAAGGAGAAGGTGGAGTTGAAGGTGATGGCTTCTCCCGGCAAACCCAGACCTGGCGTGCTGGCCGGAAGCGTTTCGTAAGGTTTGAGTTCAAGACCCTTGTTCGTCCACCGATAGAACGCAAGATCCTGCTGGCTCTTCCAATATTTGGTCGCTGCCGCCTTATAGTCCTCGTAAAGCTGCGGCCCGTTTTTCCCCGTATAATTTTCCAGAGCCTGGTCCATCGGCATGAACCCATTGAACGGCACAAAAGTCCAAGGCCACCACCAGGGCATGCTGTAGTCATAAAAATCCCGCATCACCTGTGGTAGCTTACTCGCATCGTAGGTCCTTAAAATATAGGATACGAAGGCCCCCGAGATCGCATAGCCAATCGTCGAGAAGCGACTGCCATCATAAAGCGCATGCAGCTTGTCATAACTCGGCCAGTTGCCATGGAGCGCATAATACCGTTCGATCCCATACTGAAGATCCGAACCATTCGAAACGCTCATCGCCTCGGCCAGGCCCTCGATCCACCAGGCCGGCATCCAGGGCAGGTGAATGATACTGCCTGCCGGTCCGAAGATATTATCAAGGTGCCGATACATGCTGCTGTGCGTGTACTCATGCCAGGCAAGGTCGCGCCCCCCACGACCCAGCGTCTGAAGTTCCACGGCATCGGTAATGAAGTTGGCAAACGAGGGGTTGGATGTGGTCGACGACAGGATCACTTTCAAAGGTTCCGTGCGCTTCACCTGCAGCCACTCTTCCAGCTTCGGTCGTGCCGATTCCAGGGATTCCAGAACCAGCTGACCTTCGTGCGGCGTCCGCGCATCGTGATAGATGAAAAAGTTGGGTGTTTGAATTTCTTTGTAGATAAGGTCGCCCTGGTTACGGCCAAAGCCGATCGGCAGGGCGAGCGAGACTTCAGGGACCAGCGGCGCGAACGTGAGCACAAGCGTAAGCAGGGTCCGCTTACGAAGGGGGCGAAAAGCGAGCACGGGCAGCCTCTAAATCTTCGGGTGTATCGATCCCGATCGCGGGATGGTCGGCAACACTGACGACAATGGGAATATTGTGCCCGAGTGCGCGCAGTTGCTCCAGACTTTCCGCCAACTCCAAAGCATGCTGGGGAAGTCCACAGAACTTCTGCAGAGTCTCTGAAGAAAACGCGTAAACCCCGAGGTGCTGCCAGAAATATGTGAAAGTTTGTGGTGCTCTGTAATAGGGAAGAGGCGATCGGGAAAAGTACAAAGCCTGATGCGCGTCATTCACCACGAGCTTGACACAGTTGGGATTGTCATAATCCGCGCGCCGACTATTCTTATGCATCATGGTCCCCATGCCCGCGCCGCGCTCGCTCATCAGGCGGGCCAGGGTCTCCAGGTCCTTGGTGTTCACAAAAGGCTCGTCCCCTTGAACATTCATGATAAAGGCCCTGGGCCGTTTCCGGGCCACTTCCGCACAACGATCGGTGCCGCTTTGATGAGCAGCGTCGGTCATCACGCTTGGGACCTGATGCTGGCGGCAGGCGTCCATGACCCTTTCGCTGTCGGTGGCGACGACGACATCCGCACCCATGTCGGCCAACGGTTTCAGGCGTTCATAAACGCGCACGACCAGGGGTTTGCCACAGAGGTCGGCCAGAGGCTTTTCGGGAAGACGGGTCGAGCTGAGACGGGCTGGGATTACGATAAGCCAATTGTTCCAGATCATTTGAAAGGCCTTTTTGCTAAAGGGGCACAAACCTCGGCAGTATAATCGGGAACCGCCGAAGGCTCAGCAAAAACCGCAGATCCCGATCCAATGGGCAGTCATACTTGCCACTCCCTCTCAATCGGGGGTATTCTATTAATTGCATTCAAATAAAAATTTGGGGTGCCGGAACATGGCTCAAAATGGTGCGCGAAAATACGATGCCGGGGCCGCTGCGTTTTTCGTCGAAACGCTCTGCCAGGACGCAGACACCTTGCTTCGCTTTGGTTTTGCGATGACGCTCAGCGAAGAAATCGCCGGGCGCCTTGTGTACAAGACCTATGAATCCATCGTTCCGAGCTTGCCGGAACTTTTGAACAAGGACGCAGGGGTCATCCGCCTGCAGCTTCTCCGCCGGGCGTGGGAACTGCATCACGAGATGAATCAGGAAGGCAGCAGCAGCGAGAACGTGCTCTATCCGCTTCTGAAGCCCCTGGACCTGGAAACCAGGAGCTGCCTGTTCCTGGTCGATGTCGTCGGCCTGTCGATGGACGAGGCGCGCGAGATCACCAAGATGGACGAGAACGAACTCCGTCGCTACCTGACTATCGGTCGCAAAAGACTGCTCAGTTTTCGTTTTGAATAAGTGAGGGGAGGACCGAGGCATGGCGCAGAAATCCGCGGCATTGAGCGATGAAGAATTTGTATTTGGCTATCTCTCCGAATATCTGGACGAGACGCTGCCCAATGATCAACGCAAACGCTTTGAAGATGTCGTTCAGCGTTTGAAAATGGACAGCCTCGCGACCGACTACGGCATCCGCCGCGGTCGTCTGCAGATCGAAGCCCAGAGGCTTTATCTCGACGAAAAACACATGCATGACATCCACGACCTCGTCGAGGATGATGCCGCCCGTGCGAATCACGAAGCCCATGACATTGATGATGTCGGCCGTTCGGAGCTGGTGGGCAACGCCTTCCGCTTCGTGATCCTGATCGGCTTTCTGGCCCTCATGATCTTCGGTGCCATCAAATTCTTCGGCCCCGAGAAAAAAGCGCCTTTCAAAGCTTTGGATTCGCTGATTTATGAAGCCATCGTCATGGCGGAAGACGCCGAGGGTCGCCTCGATTTTCCCACCGATAAACTCAGCGAGCTGAATTCCTACTTCAAACGCTATCCCGAACTCGGCTTCACACCCAAGGATATGCGCGAGCCCGGTGGTGATTGGGAGCTGAACGGCGGAACGGTCATCGACTACGAAGTGGCGAAGATCATGGCCGTACAGTTTGCCGGGAAAAACAGCCGTGAAAAACTCTACCTCTTCCTTTGGGACGGCAAGCTCGAGCAGCTGCCCAAATCGGAACCCGGTAATTTTCAGGGTCTTGTGTATCAGACCTATGCTTCCGACAAATGGAATATCGTCGCCTGGCAGGCGGCTCCTGGTGTGACCGGCATGATGGTCGGACATCGCGGCGCCAAGGAACTGGCCGAGCTGGCGTTTAAAGTTGTCGGTCTTTGATCCCTGCGGTATGGTCGCACCCTCGGTTTCATAAACGGAGCACAGTGCGACCATGGCCCGGAATATCCTCCTCATCCAGCTTCGTCAACTTGGCGATATTTTGCTGACCACACCCTGCTTCCGCGAAATCAAACGCGCCTGGCCTGATGCCCACATCACTTTTCTTTCGCATCCCATGGGTCGACTCATCGTCGATGAAAATCCTTATCTCGCGCGGCATCTGACCTATGACCCGAATGGTGGCTGGCGGCAGGAGCTGCAGCTGATCAAAGAGCTGCGCGCGGCCCGCTATGACCTCGTCCTGGATTTCATGTATAACCCGCGATCGGCGCTTTACGCCCGGGCCAGCGGCTCGCCCCGGCGGCTGGCATTTCCTTCGCGGCGTGCGGTTTTTTTCACCGAAATCATTCCGCAGGCCGGTTTTATTGATTACATCGTGCGCGAGAAATTCCTTTATCTGAAGCATCTCGGCATTCAGCCCCAGGAGCAGCGCCTTGATCTTCCCTGGAGTGAAAAACACACCGGCCCTCTTCTGAAATTCCTGCAGGAGACCCCTGACTTTTCCCAGGCGCCTTTCCGCGTGGCGATCAGTCCCACGCACAGGCGCGACGAACGGCAGTGGCCGATGGAACGTTACGCGGCGATTGCCGATCGCCTGCATCTGGAATGGGGCGCTTCGATCGTCTGGCTTTGGGGACCGGGTGAAGAAGAATTTGTGCGGCGGGTGATGTCCTTTTGCAAGCAGCCCACGCACCTCGCTCCGAAAACCAGTTTCCGCGAACTGGCCGCGCTGATTGCCAACTGTGATGTCTTTATCGGGAATTCCAACGGACCCAGCCACGTCACCGTTGCTGTTGATACGCCGTCTTTACAGATTCATGGTCCGACCTACGCTGCGACCTGGTGCCCCATGAGCGAACGCCATCAGGCCGTGCAGGCCCATGCGGGCACAGCGGAAGGCCGGGGGCCGATCACCGCCGTTACGGAGGCCGAGGTCTGGCAGAGTTTGGAAAAGATGCAGCCACTCTTCAGGAAAACAGCCGAGTCAAGGCAACAAAACGGTGTTAGGATGAGCTGGTCCCCCCTCCTTTTCTCAAAGTAGCGATGGAGTCCATCATGTTCGTCAATCTTTTCCGCGTCGACCCTACTGAGAAGAGCCGATCGCGCAAGTTTTCCTGGCTGCCTCGTTTTGGGATCGTCGTAGATTTTGCAGGGCGTCGCTTTTCATTGCGTCACGCGCCCTTACTTGAAACAATAGCTAATCTGATCGAGCGCGGTCCCACTCGGGGGAATCTGGAAAAGATTGTCACCGAGCAGCTCTATGAGATATCCTTACCGTCCTTGATTCGCCGGAAGACTGTGGATGTCAAGGCCCGTACCATTCATGAAAGGCCGCGGAGGCTGAAGGAACGGGGCAAAAAAGAGAGCGAGAGTTAGTCATCCTTTGGGTTCGCTGGTCCTTAAATCCGATAGGATTCCAATCCATAGCAAAGGTAGAGGTCGTGTCGTTTATGTTACCGTTTCGCGTGTTTGACAAAGAAAAAAAGCAGATGTGGCAAGTGATCAACTATCATCCGGGTGCCAACGAAGGCAGCTATCTCGCGACCAAGGAAGATGACGATGCCACTGATGGTGACATGCGTATCATTCCTGCTTCCGAGATCGTGAACTATAAGTTCGTCGACTTCCTGGAAGAAGTCGAGCCGTTTGAAACTTAAGTCTGGGCCCGGCGTTTGCCGCGCTCGATATCGACCCGACTGAGCAGTATCATTCCCATTATAAAAAGCAGCACGATAAAGAGCACACTGAGTCGACTGCCTCCGGTCTTTTCAGCCAGAAGTCCGAAAACCAAAGGCCCAAAGAGTCCTGCGAATTTCGAGGAAACGCTGAAAAGACCGAAGAATTCCCCGCTATGCTTCAGGGGAACCATCTGGGCGAACACCGATCGGCTGATCGCCTGGCTCGCCCCTTGAACCGCCGCCACACCCCCAGCTAAAATCCAAAAATGCCAGGTCGTTGTCATGAAATAGCCGACCATGGAAATCAGGGTGTAGACCAAAAGGGTCAGCATCAGGGCTTTTTTCGGCCCGATTTTATCTGTGATCGGTCCGAACGCGAATGAACAGGGCACTCCCAGGAACTGCACGACCAAAATCGCTTTGATCAGATCATTGGTGCCGATGCCCACCTCGCGGCCATAGATGGTCGCCATGTTCATGATCGTGCCGATGCCATCGCTATAGGCCCAGAAAGCCAGGAGGAACATCAGGACATCTGGATACTTCTTCAGCTGCGCCAGCGTCCTGAACAGTTGAAATACGGCCTGGAACGACGTTTTCAAAACCTTGTGAGCGCCGGGAGCCGAAGTCTCGGGTTCCGGGACGTGACGGAAAAGGGGCAGGCTGAAGATGAGCCAGCAAAGACCCACCGAAATGAAGGAAAGCTTGATTCCGGCCACTGTGTCAGGAAGCCCGAACGTGTTGGGCGCCATGATCCACGCCAGATTCAGCGCCAGCAAGACCCCGCCCCCTATGTATCCCACGGCATAACCGGAGTTGCTGACGCGATGGATCTCCTTCTCATCGGCAATATGCGGCAGCAGCGCTTCGTAGAAGATGTTGCCGACGTAAAACGAAAAGCAGCCGAGAACGAAAAGTAAGCCCGCCAGCATCCACTGCCCGGGCTGGACCCAGGCCAAAGCGATGGAGGACAGGACCCCCGTGACTGTGAAGACCGCGAGGAATTTCTTTTTTGCGCTAAAGACATCAGCAATATAGCCAAGCGAAGGGGAAACGAGCGCGACCA
Source organism: Oligoflexus sp. (assembly GCF_035712445.1). Lineage (NCBI taxonomy): Bacteria > Pseudomonadati > Bdellovibrionota > Oligoflexia > Oligoflexales > Oligoflexaceae > Oligoflexus > Oligoflexus sp. The sequence continues at coordinate 76,080 of NZ_DASTAT010000100.1, forward strand.
CGATCATCGTCACCGAATTGAAATAAGCCCAATAGGCCGTTCGCATATTCTCTGGCAAATCCTTGGCCAATGAATCATGAAAATAAAGGGGCAGGACGGCGACCATGATCGTGGTGGCAAAGGCTGAGTTTGCTACATCGTAGAGTGCCCATGATCGAAGTTCCCGTCGGTTGAGTCCGAGTGATGCTGACAAACGGGACCAAAGGTTCAACGCCATGGGTCATACCTTTCGAAAATGAGAGGAGACTTTAGTTGTTTTCACCAGTGTAGCCGGATGGAATGGAATCTGCACGAAAAACGTGGTAGATCATGTGTCTCGATTCCCCACTTACCCGTGCCGGTAGAGAATAAAGAGTAGAGTTATGAAGATCATGCTGGAATTTCTTGAATCCATAGGACTGGGAATCTGTCTGGTTCTTGCGGCTCCGCTGAGTTTTTTTCGGCGTCTTGATCATCTCTTTCAGCTGGCAGATCATGCGGGCTATCTGATGCGTCAGCGTCTTTTTGCAGCGTTGCTGCGCGCGCGCCTCGATTACCGCATGGGTAACTACCAGCAATCGGTGGTTTTATTAGGTCCCGTCGTTTTGCATCTGGAACAGAAACTCAAAACGGGCAAAGCCCTTCCGCTGAAATTACGCCGCCTGTTGTGCCTGCTATACAGTGACATGCAGAGACTGTATCTCCTGAGTGGGCAGGTCGAGGATGCGGTGCAGGTCGTCATTCGTGCTCAGCAGAACCTGGGTATTGATCGGCTGCCAAGCAACCCGGACCTTGATATTCGGACAGCGCATGTGATTCGAGCCGGGCTGGCTGCCAGCAAATTGCTGGAAGAGGGTGGCCTGGCGACCCTGATGGTCCGTCAGGGCGAGGAGCCGATCGTCAGTCGGACACCGTCATCGGACCAGAGAAACAAATCCGCGACACGTCCACAGGCCATGAAATCCGAAGGCCGCGGGGCCCAGATTATCGAATTTCCCAAACCCAGTCATTAAGACCCTGACTCCCGTATCCTTCAGTCACATCAGGAAATTCCGATGCGGACCGAAGAATACGGGAGTTTCATGCTGCGACTCTTCATCATTCTTTGGATAGCGATCAGCTCAGCGTCATTGGGCCTGGCTGTTGACGTCCAAAAAGATCTTGCTGACCTGAAAAGTCTGGTCTTCGATGCGCCGCAGATGGCTATTCAGCGGGCCGAGAAGATCGAAAAGGATTTGGGTGGTGTGCAGGCCGGCTCGCTTTGGCTTCAGGTCAAAGCCTTGCAGGCTCTCGCCATGACCAAGCTGGAACGCGTGGATGAAGCGCGGGCGGTGGCGACTCAGGCTTTGGAACAGGGCGCCTGGATCGACGACAAACTCACGAAATTTTCTTTGCAGTTGACTCAGATCGATGCCGGGTCGGCTTTGGGCCTTGTGGAATGGGACCAACTCGCTCCGCGATTCGATCAGTTGCTGGAAGCCATCGAGGCTTCAGGTGATCCCACGATCCTGGCGCGCGCTCTGACGAGTTATGCGGCTGCGGCTGCGACTTCAGGGCGCCCGCTTTTAGCAACCGGCATGATGCAGAAGGTGCTCGCGCTTCTGCCCCGTCTGCAAAAAGATGAGTTCTATTATTCCATCCTGAATGATCTGGTCGTCACCTATCAGAACGTGCAGGAAGGTGCTGACCTGGGAACGATCCTCGCCCTCGCCGAAGAAGTCCGGGGCTTTTTGAGAACCGAGCTGCGACGCTTCCTGGGTGCCGAGATCATGTATAACCTCGGCTTCGCTTACATGAGTTCGGAGAATATCCCAAAGGCTCTGGAAACCATGGAAGAGGCTCTGCGCTATGGGGAAGCCTTGGGCAATCCCACGGTGATGGCTTACGGTTGGCTTGGCATGGGTATGATACAGGCGCAGGCAGAACAGTACGAAGACGCCGAAAAAAATATTCGACGAGCGCTGGAGGAATTTGAAAAAGTCGATAACCAGGTGCGGGTGGAAAATGCCCTTCTCGTTCTGGTCGATATCCTTCTGCATGAATCCGAAACGGATGAAGCCGAGCGCCTGATCCAGCGTCTGGATGCTGCGAAGGCCAAAAGGCTTGAAAAATTCAAGGCGCGACTGTTCGCCAAACGCGGGCAGTATGAGAAAGCGGCTCAACTCTATTACGCGATCTGGCAGAAAAATCGCGACGACAATATTCGTCAAGATGCGGACAGCACCCAGCGCATGCTGATGGAATTCGCCGCCTCGCGCCAGGAAATGGAAAGGCTGGAGCTGGAGGAGAAGGAAGGCCTGCAACTTCTGAAAATCGAGCAGGAACAAAAGCAGCAGCAGCTGAAAATATGGATCCTGATTTCCATAGCCCTTATTTCCGCGTCCCTGATCTTTGATTTCATCCGTGTCAAGCGCAAGACGAGCGAGCTCTTCCATATGCATCGGCGTCTGCGCGAGCAGCTTTTGAGCCGCTTTCTGCCCCCGGACCTTGCGCATGCCGTCGCGGAAGGACAGACCGTTTTCGATGAAAAGCCGCGGGAAGTCACCGCCACCATACTCTTTGCCTCCATCGACAGTTTCAAGCCGGGAACCCGGAGCCTTCCGACAGCCCAGGAAGCCGAGATCATCCATGATCTGATGACTGTTTTGAGTGGAGCCGTGCATGCTCACGGCGGAACACTCGATCGCTCGGGGGCGGGTCGCGTGATGGCCTTGTTCGGAGCGCCGCTTCGCATGGAAGCCGCGGAATCCGCGCAAAAAGCCCTGCAAACCCTGCGCGAGATGCAGGCGGGGCTGCAGGTCCTCAATGACAAATGGCAGACGCGCCTGCAGCGTCCACTTTTTCTTAAAGCCGCTGTGCATCAGGGCAAGATCATAGTGGGAAGTTTCGGCTGTGAACGGCGCAGCGATTTTACCGCTCTGGGTCTGCCTGTTCAGATTACGGATGCTTTGGAATCCAGCGCTCATGCCAGCCAGTGTCTGATTTCGGAATCCATACTGCCCTATGCTCAGGGTGTGGAAATGCGGGACCTCGGTCCTCAGCAGGTGAAGGGTCTATCCAGGCCGCTTCGCGTTGCGGAGTTGACTCTGGACTTAGGCCCCATGATGAAGGCCAATGCCTCGTAAGGAGTGCGCATGCAAAGGATCATGATCCTGCTTTTGCTGCTGAGCGGCCTCGCTGCCACGGGCAAGGTGCATGGTCAATCGCGTGAAAGCATTCAAAAGGAGCTGGATGAAGCCACGATCCTTTTAAGGGATATTCCGGCCAAGGCCTATAAATTGATTGAATCCATCAGCAGTCATCCGACCCTCAGGGATCATCCCGATCTTTATTTCAAGACTATGCAGCTGCTCCTGGAATACGAAGGGCGGATGAAGATCTTCACGCAGACCGAAAGGCTTCTTGAAGAAAGCGCTGCGCTCGTGCCAAAGCTCAACGATCCCAAAGCGGAAATCGATCTGCTCCTGGCCAAAGCCGCTTATGCCTATGACGATGAAAAAATCGATGGCATCAGGACTTCGCTTGATCGAGCCTATGATCTGAGTCTTCAGATCGGAGACGTGGAGTCCCAGGCCATCATCCTTTCCGAGCAGGGGAACCTGGATCGTTTGGAGCTGAATTATCAGGCCGCACTGATCCATTACCTTCAGGCCTATGAGCTGATCAGGACCCGGCCCAAATCCGAAGGCTATGCGCGGGTGGCCAATCAGCTGGCCGTCTTTTATCTGGAAGGCTTAACGGTTCGCTATGACGAGGGCATCCGGCTTTTGGAAGAGCTGGTGGCCTTTGCCGAAGCCTCCCCCCATCCCAGGCGCCAGGATCTGCAGATTTTCGTCAGTAACCTCGGTTCGGCCTATGTGAAAAAGGGCCTGCATGATAAAGCGCGGCATAGCTTTGAAAAGGGAGTGCGCCTCGCCTATGAAATTGAGGACTGGACGGGCCTTGCCTATTGCCAGGGTTATATCGGCAATGTCCTGAGCAAGGAAAAAAAGTGGAAGGAAGCCCTATCCTACTTCACCAAGGCGCATGCTTACTTTGAGAGGACCAAAAATCGCCAGATGATCATCAGCGGGGCTCAAAAGCTGATGAGCATTCACCTGGAACTGGGGCAGCAGAAAGAAGCCGCCGAATACTGGAAGATCGTCCAGACCGTGAATGAGAAATCCATGCCGCTGAATCAACGAGTCGAGCATATGCGCCTTCGTGGACGACTCGCTGCGCTTGAAAAACGCTGGAAGGATGCCTACGAGGCATTTGAGCAGATGAATAAGCTGGAAGATAAGCTCAACGCCCAGCGCAATGCCGACAGCGCCCGCTACTACACAGCCCTTTTCAACATCGAGCACAAGGGGCAGGAGAATCGCCGCCTCGAACAGAAGGGCCGCGTTCAGGTCATGCAGCTGGAAAACAAGCGCAAGCAGAGCGAGGTCCTGAGCTGGATCCTGATCTCCGTCACGGTCATCGCCATGATCTTCGCCGTGGATTTTTTCCGGGTTCGCAAACGCCGCTGCAAGATTCAGAATCTTATGGACGGCGTTCAGAAAACCCTTTTGCAGCGCTATCTTCCAGAAAGCACGGTCGAGGCGGTGATGGCCGGTCAGCAAAAGCTGGAGGATGAGCCGAACTATCGAATGGTGACCGTCATGCACTGTGAGATCTGTGATTTCACGCGCGCGGCGGAGCTGCTCGGTCCGCAAAGAATGGGCCGGATTCTGAATGTTTTTCTGAGTGAGATGATGTCTATCATCGGCAGTGAAGGCGGGATGATCGATCGGTTTTCCAATGGATCGCTCCTGGCCGTCTTTGGTGCGCCTGCGGCCCAGTCTGTCGAGGTTCAGGCGGCTACGGCCGCTCGCTGCGCGCGCCGCATGCAGGATAAGCTTCAGGAGCTGAATCGCAGCTGGCAAAGGACGGATGGCTGGGTCTTTGCCATGCGCATGGGACTTCATCAGGGGGAAACCCTGGTCGGCAGTCTGGGGGCGGAAGCGCGAAAAGAATATACGGCTGTAGGTCCGGCTTTGGATCTGGCTCTGAGCATCTGCAGCCGCGGGGCTCCTGGTGATATGCTGGTGTCTTCGTCACTGGCCCAGCATCTGGAACCGAAGAGCCTTCAGGTGATGAATCGTCTGCGATCCGGTGGCGAAGGCGAGCTTTATTCGCTCCTTCGCGCCAGCGCCTGATCCCTTAGGGAGCTGTCAGCAGACGGCCGAGGAAAATACAGTCCCAACCCATGGAATCCTTTTCGGCGCTTTCCGCGGTATCCCGCTCCCAGGTCCACTGTTTTTTATTGTCAGGCGCTTCCCGCGGGCAAAGATTCTTCAGGGCCTCCTGCAGCCTCGGGCTCGAACCTTCATGCAGATACTGGAAAAAAAGATTGTCCGGTTGGCGTTCGCTGATCGTGTTGATGAGATCCCACTCGAACGCAAAATTTCTCCCCATCTTATGATAAAGGAAAAAGATCACCGCTTTCAGGTGCAGCGCATAACCCAAAGGCGCCTGCTCGGCCTCCATGATCAGAGTCTGTTCGCCGTTGGTTTTCATTTCCTTATGCAGCGGCAGCTCCAGATGTTCCCAGACCCGACGCATCACCGACCACATGCCGGGGGTGATGAGGCAGCGACCATCGGCATCATCACGGCAAAAGCGGTAGGTCCGCAGCTGACACACGCCGCCGACATTCAGCTGACACACCGAATTCTGATCCACCCACCGCAGCCATGCTTGTGCAGCAGCGCTGTCTTTGGTGGCGAGCAGATAACTCAAAGCTCCAAGCGCCATATCGCGGGAAAAGGAATTGCTGCTGTCCACGCCCACGCGTCTGGGCGAACGCCAGAACTTCCCTGCCGCATCCTGAGCGGCCTTCACCGCCGCGCAGCCGGACTCTTCACCCGCAAGGCATAAAAGTCCCGAAAAAAGCGTTCCATCTCCGTCATCACATGCGGCCTTGGAGGGATGCCCTTCGCAAAGCGGTGCCCAACTGCGCCATGCAGTAAGGGGCAGGATTTCGGGGGCTTTTTCCACGGGGCCTGAATACGTGGGTATTCCTGGCGATTCTGTCGTGGGGGCATAGTCCAGCGAATTTTCGGTCGCAACCGTGGCATCCGCGCTTGCGGTCACCGGCGGGGGTGGGGGAGCGGGTTCACTCACCGTCTCACCACAGGCGGTTACGAGAAATATTTCGAGAACGAATAAAGTCTTTAAATAAGCCATTGTGCAGCCTCCACAGGGGAGGGATCGGACTGAGTGGAGCTCTCGTTGATGCAGGAAGGGCAAACCTTCTCAAGTGTTGAGGCTTTCCTTGGGAAAAAAATACAGCCGAACGCCCGTGCAGTCGGTCCCCGATGATTCCGTCTTTTTAAGAGTCATCAACACCTGCTAAGATGCAGGCATCACCGGGACAGCATTCAAATGGACATGGGGAAAGATCTGGTACTATTCTGTGGACTCTAAAGAAGGTCAGGTAAAATTTTCTGCCACAGGTTTTGTGGAATTCGAAGAGTCGGATCTGCCGCCGCTTTTGGGACAGTCCGGACGGGCGGGCGCGCGTCTGAACGCAAAAGAGCAATATCTGGCGGTGAACAAGGATTTTTCCCAGCTCATGCAGACGATAGGTCCAGTGTTCCATGGCTCGACGCTGGCGGATTTATGGGAACCCTATACCTTGTCTCGTATCCAATCCGGCTTGATAAAATCTGTGCACGCGGGTCCGCAGATGGTTCGCTCGTGCGCCTTGCGGAGCGATCCTCTGCGAAGACTGTTTGATATCCTCTTTGTCAGCGAATCCGAGGATACGATACTCCAGCTCCTTTTTTCTGCGGTAGACGCGGCCGAGCCCCAGGACACCCAGGATGAACTCCGGCGTCTCCGTGCGGTCATAGATCTGGCTCCCGTTTTGATTTCCATCAAGGATCGCCACGGCATTATCCGCTTGACCAATCGCATGTTTGGGATTTTGAACGGGCCGGAGCCCGAAGAGTATGTGAATCGAAGCGTCTTTGAACTTTTTCCTCCCGAGATTGCCGCGCAGCTTTGGAAAAATGATCTGGCTGTCATTTCCAGCGGGCAGATGGTCGAGGCCGAGGAGACTGTCATGCATAGGGATGGCAGCGAGCACATCTATCTTACCTATAAATATCCGCTTTTGAAGAAAGACGGTGAGGTCCTCGAAGTCTGCGCGATTTCCACCGATATCACGGCGCGCAAATACTATGAAGGGAAGGCCCTCGAAGCCATGCGCAAGGCCGAGGAGGCGAATCGGGTGAAGTCGGATTTCCTGGCTCATATGAGCCATGAGATTCGCACGCCGCTGACGGTGATTCGCGGCTATGCGGATATCATGGCTCGTAAAACGGAAGCCGACGCCGGGATGATGCGGCCATGGATCAGCAGCGTCATGCGCGCCAGCAAGCAGCTGGAACTGATCGTCAATGATATCCTCGATCTGTCCAAGGTGGAGGCCGGCATCACCGAGATTGCCAAGAGTCCTGTGGATTTACGCCTGGTTCTTCAGGAATTGCAGCAGAGTTTTGTGCTGAAGGCTTTGGAAAAGAATCTGAACCTCGTGGTCGAGGTTCGGGATTCGGTGCCGGCCTTGATCAAGACGGATGCGCTGCGACTCAGGCAGGTGCTGGATAACCTTGTCAGCAACGCTCTGAAATTCACTGAAGAGGGTTCGGTCGCCATTACGGTGGAAACCGCAGCGCAATCTGAGCAGCTCCTTCATATTTGGGTCCGGGATACCGGGATAGGTCTGAGTGAAGACGAGCAGAAAAAACTGTTTCAGCCCTTTGTTCAGGCCGATGATTCGATCACCAGAAAATACGGCGGCACCGGCCTCGGTCTTGTCCTGGCTCGCCGACTGGCGCAGCTTTTAGGTGGTGATGTCAGAATCCATCGAAGCGCGCCCCAGTGCGGTACCGATATGCTGGTCATCATCGCGACCGATGATGCGCGAGAGGATGCGTCCTTGATTCCGGCCGTAGTTTTTTCAGGAGGCGGCTTGGATCCTGATCAAAGGCTGCGGGGCCGCAGTCTTTTGGTTGTGGAGGATGCACCCGATATACGTGAGCTTTTGCGCTACTTCCTTCTGCAGCATGGGGCTCATGTGGAAACGGCCTCGTCAGGTCAGGACGCGCTGGCCTGCATGAAACGGAGGGCCTTTGATGGGGTGCTGATGGACCTGCAGATGCCCATACTGGATGGCATGCAGACCATGAAGGCTCTGCGGGCCTCCGGTTTCGAAGGGGTCGTCATGGCTGTTACAGCCCATGCTTTGCAGGGAGAGCGGGAAAAATGTCTGCAGGCAGGCTTCGACGAGTTCGTGACCAAGCCGCTGCAGATGCCGGAAGTTATAGAAATTATTGGGAATATTATAGCATCCAAAAAGGCTGGCCTGATTCCTATCAATTCATGTCACGAGCCGTAAGGAGCGTTGACTTCACCCTAAAGTTTCCCTATGACATGCTTCACCCGTGGCAGAGCTGATCAAGCGTCAAAGTGAGGCGATATGGAAAAGGTGGAGAACCTGGAGGAGCTTTTTGTTCGGGGTGAACACAAGGCAATATTGGATCAAACGATAGATAACCCAAAGTTCCGCCGACCTTCTTCCGGATTTGAATACCTGATCGCCTCCTTATGTTTCGTCGGTCGCCTGCCGGAAGCCTTGACGCTTTATTCCATGTGGCGGGAGTCCATGACGCCTGAAGCCATCGCAGCGTCAGAGGCCTGGTTGAGTATTGCCGAAGCGCGGGCCGGTCGTCTGAAGCAGGCTCTGGTTTTTATAAGGTCCCTGGAGAAATTCCGTCGCGTCCATCGCATCCCCACTGTGAATTTCTATTACGAGCAGGCGCAGGCTTTTTATTACTGGCGTCGGCATCGTTTGCGCTTGGCTCTGCAATTTGCGGAAAGAGCCCTGGATGCCGCGTGGCGTGCGGAGTTTTTCTTTGGTCGCGCTCTGGCCACTGACATCATGGGGCATCTTTTGGTGGACCTGGGCCAGGTGCAGCGGGGGATGGCGGCCCTGGAGAAGGCGCATCAGTATTTTACGAGCCTTGGTTACTGCCAGTATGTGGAAGTGATTGAGACGGCTTTGATCGGCTATCAGCTCGAATTCAATCCCTACGGAACGGATGCGCTGGCCAACCTGCGTCAGCGCATCGACAGTCTGAATCCGGAAACCAACAACTATACGCTCAGTTTTCTTTATACCGAGCTGGGTCATCAGCTCGCTTTGCGCGGTGATCTGGTGGGCGCAGGCGAGGCTTTGGAAGACGCCGGCTCTTTGATTCAGCGCTATGGTTTGAAGCGCGATCAGGGTTGGCTGCTCTTCCGTAAGGCTTACCTTGCTCATCTGAGCGGCAAGGATTCGATGGCGCTTCAGTATCTGAATGATCTGATCAAGCCCCGCATCGCCGCCGGTGATGAGGACCTTCTGGTCAAGGCCGAGGGCCTGCAGCAGCTGGTGGGCCTGAATTTGGGGCTCAGCCTTCCGGTCCAGCGGGAGCATGGGAGCTTTCACCGAAAGTTCGGCTATGCCGTCGCCGAACGCATTCATCGGCGCCAGCATGGACAGAAGGAAACAGCGGAATGGGCTCAGGATGTGATGGGTGATTTCCTGGATAGCCTCCAGTCCGATGATCTTACGGTTCTGGAGAAAATCCAGGCGGTCTTAAAATCCGGGCTCTTATCTTTCCTGCCGGAGCTTTTGTCGATTCCGCGTGCGGAGCGCGTCCTATATTTTGATATCGAGCCGCAGACTCTGGTTCTCTTTGATCACGGATCTGTTTATAAGGCTGAGGGTGCGGTCACGACCCAGATGCAGAAGTTCGTTCGCTTCCTCATCGACGGCCCGAAAACCAAGGCCGAGCTGGTCCACGCCATCTGGGGATATACGTATCATCCCCTGCGGCATGATCCTTTGATCTATGGGCTGGTCTATCGGCTTCGTTCGCTGCTCGGGCTGCGTGAGGATTGGATTCAGGCGCAGGGTGAAGGTTATTCCCTAAGGCCTGATATCAAGGTTCACTTCTTTCAGCTGTATGCGAATATTTCGAATGCGCCGCTGCCTGAAGAGGAGGCGAAGAAGACGGCGACCGATCTGAACATTCGGCAGCTCAGAATTCTTCAGTATCTGCAGCAGCATGAGACGATAGATATTCAGGGTTGCGTGGAACTCTTTCAAACTTCCAAGGTGACGGCTTCGCGGGATCTCTCGAATCTAACCGAACGAGGGCTCCTCATGCGCACCGGCAAAGGCCGCAACACCTGCTATGGTTTGCCTAAGAATATAGATAGAAACAAGGAGATGGATGTATGAAGATTTTCAAGATGATGCTGATGGTTTGGGCCCTGGCCCCGACCGGAGTGATGGCGCAGGATTATTACGCGCCGACGGATAAGGAGAAGGAGCCGGTAGCGCGATTTCCGTTTGACGTAAAACCGGAAATCAAAACCGAAAATGGTGAGAAAGTCCTCAAATATACTCTTCCCAAGATGCTCACCGGCAACGTGAACGTCATCCGAACCACTGCCGTGGATCTGCCTGGACTGAATGATCTTCCCAATCCGGTGAAGATGTTTGTCGGAGATAAGGCGACTATCACCTGCATGGGAGCCGATTCGAATCCAGGCTGTATGGTCACGCACCGGAATTTGAGCTTGAATAAAGACCTGGCTTATCAGGAAATCGACAGGACCTACTACGATCCGCAGCTGCGCACTGCAGCACGGGCCGTGGTCGATGAATTTCAGAGTCCTGTGGAGCATTCGGGCAACCAGCCGATTGGAATAATCGGAGCTTTGAAGGAACGGAAGGATAGTGGCTTTCCCAGGGGGACGGTGAAAACCCAATTCGATCGAGCGGGAAGCATCACGACTGCATGGATTACGTGGAAGATCGAAGATGGGACTGGAAAATTCGCCAATACCGCCGATTTTAAACTTAATGGACGCGATGAGAAAGGCTCTCTCACGGACGTGAAACAGTTTGGCAATCGTGTTCGCGGTCGTTGGTCAGTTGCCAATGAATCCGGTTGGTTTGATTTTGAATTCAATAACGACAAGACTCGTTTTGAAGGGTTCTATGGCGTTGGTGATAACGGTTCGCCACGAGTCGGGCGCTGGACGTCGGTTTCTGTGCGCTAGGTGACGGCTTGCGCAATAACGCTATCCAGGTGCTGCTGGCAATCGGGGTGGACGCTGCTCGACGGGGCTGTCACCCTTGCCATTGAGCTGGGCTTGAGCGCCGCAGGGTATCGTATCGCTGGAGTTCGCTCTTTCATCGTTTATAGAGAAGCTTTGCGTATAAACATGGCAATCTCGCCTTCGTTTTCATCAAGGTCATCAGCCTGCTTTCATGCATATTCTTGAGGATCTTTGTCTGCGAAGTCAAAAAGCTATCATATTCATTCCTTGTTAAGCTTTTGAAATCATATTCATGAGACAATTCCTTTTTAAAGATTTCTTTCCATGAACCATCTTGCGGTTTGGTGCAATCTGAGTTAGCTTCAAATCAAACACGCTTGGATGATTTGAAGCCAATCGTAGCTTCAGAATGTGCCTTTAACATTCTTCGCAACATCATTTCAAAAAATGCTAACAGTTCCCTCCCCCCCTCCCGATACTGCTGAAAAAACTCATTGTGAGGATTGAATGAATTATTATTTCGCCAAACCTAGTGAAGCAAAAGTTCATGTGGTGGAGCCGCAGGTAACGCTAAGGTCTGTGATAGTGGAAGCATTGCGGGCCCAAGGATTCGTGCAGATATCGGCTTTTGGCGATCTGAAGACCCTTATGGACAGGCTTTCTCAAGAGACTGCAGATTGGATCCTGGCGGCGCCTTGTCTGGAAGGTGAAGTCAATATCATGCACCTGCTTAATATTTGCATCGAAGAGCCTCGCCTGAGAAAGACGAAGGTCAGCTTAATGATTCGCGAGCACGAGAAAGATATACTCCCCTTTGCTTTTGAATGGGGGCTGCTTTCATACCATAGCACTACTTTGCCAAGTCGAATTGCTGAGGACATTGCTGATCTTTTGCGCGTGCTCCGATCGGTTTCCTACAATTGCACCCTGGCTGCCGCCAACTTCCTGAACCGGGTCCTTAAAGAAAAGCGTCAGTGGGATGCGATTATCAACTGTTCTAAGAACCTATTGGAAGTTTTCCCCGGTTCTCCGCAAGTTCTCCTGAATATGGCGGAAGCGGAGCTCAGTTCTTCCAAGGAGGAAGGAAAACAGACACTGAAACAGGTCATGCTCTTGGATCCAGGGTTGAACGAAGTGGTCGAGCACGTTGCACGACGTTTCTCTTTTGACGAAGAAATGGAAGCACCACTGGATCTTGAGATCCTGGCCCTGAGCCGGCCCATTAACAATGCTCTTGGTCTTGCTTCGTGTGTTGTCATTGATCCCGATACTGATGTGCACTTTGCAATTCGTCAAACTTTGAGCGCAGCAGGCGTTCAGAATATCGAAACCTTCGAGACTGGCGAGTCCGCCTGGCATTGGCTAATCAATGGGCCGCCCCCTTCATTGATTCTGATGGAGTGGCGCATTCCTGATCTGAATGGCCTTCAACTGATCCAAAGAATTCGAAATAGATTTACGACCGTAAACATAATAATAGTGTCGTCTTTGGTAACGCAGAAGGAAGAGCCCTTGCTCCAAGAGTTGGGAGTCAAATGGGTGGTGGAAAAGCCCTTCGATATCCCAACTATCCTGCGAAAAATAGTGACGGCCGTGCAGCAGTATCGCTATCCCACTGAGCAGGATAGCATGGATATTAGGATCCGCGATTGCCTCAGCTCAAATAAGCGCGAAGAAGCCAGCCGCCTCGTGGCCATTTATCTTTCCCATCCTAACTTTGATAACGCCGGAAAAATTCGTGTTCAAGCAGAATTCGCCTTCTTTGAAGGTCGGTTCAAGGACAGCTGCAATTTAGCCTACGAGGCCTTGAAGCTGAACGGTGACTCCGTGGAGCTTCTTAATCTTTTAGGCAAGGCTCTCATGAAGTTGGGCGACTTTGAGAATGCCCTGAGGATATTTGAAAAGGCTAATGTTTTAGCTCCAAAAAATATTGAACGCATATGCAATATGGTTTGCGCATCCACTGGCGCCGGTGATGCACAGAAGGCTGAAGACCTGCTTGCTGAGGCTAAAACCATCGATTCCAGGAATGCGCTCGTGATGGAGACGGAAGCCTCGCTGGCGATTGAGTTGCACGATCAAGAGCGTGCCCTATCGACTATGCAGAATGTCGAAAGTCTAAACCGAATCGTGGCCTATATAAACAACAAAGCAGTGGCCAAGATTCGGAATGAGCAGTTTGAGGAAGGGATAAAACTTTACGTCACAGCGCTGGAATCCTTGCCAGAACCTTGGGGAGCGACCCATGACACGGTCTGTTTCAATCTAGCGTTGGCGAAAATTCGATACCTGCGATATAGCGAGGCCCTGGAAGTCCTGGACCGGACCAAAGCGAATCCCAGCTCCATTATGGGTCAAAAAGTGGCGGCGCTTCAATCCAAACTCAAAGCTGCGATTCAGACGAATACGCATCTTCAGTTTTCTGTAGAGAAAAATCCGAAGGATGCTGGTGAGAAAAGCGAATTCGTGGATATTGATTTCTCGAAAATGATTGATGCGTTGGTTCCGGCGCGCGGTGATATTTGTTGCTACAGGATCTTCCATGCTCAAGACCTTGCTGATCCTGGAATACGAAAGCTGCTGGATAATAAGCCACGATTGACAGCGCGGCCAATGATTCACAGGGATGACATTCAGGCTCCCAGAAAATACACACCATGAGAAGTGAGGAGGAGCAATGTCGCAGTTGAAGGTTTTGGTTATCGACGACGAAATCGAAATTGCGAACGTTCTGCGAGAAGCGCTTGAAGAATTGAAATGGCAGGTCGTCAGCGTTCATGATGGGGAGACAGCCCTAAGAAGGATCAAGGCGGAATCTTTTGATGTGATCATTTCTGATGTCTGCATGCCCGAAGTGAACGGGGTTCAGCTTTTGCGAACTCTCAGTGAAAGCAAATTGGAAGCCATAATGGTGCTCATGAGTGGCTTTGCCAGCATCCCGCTTTGGGAGGCCTATGATTTAGGGGCGCAGGCATTCTTTGGCAAGCCGTTTCCATGCAGCGATCTCATTGAGGCAGTCCATAGGCTGCGTACTCCTCTATCGGAGCGTTGGAGCAAACCTTTGGCTGATGATTTGAATCTATCCGGCCATATTCAAGTCGACGAGCGTTCCCCATTAGGGAAATTCAGTCTTGGTCGTGGAGGAATCTTCATTGCCTGTACTGCGCATGATTTTGCCAGGGGCAAGTTGGTAAGTTTCAGCGTAAAAGCTCAGAACTTGTCCTTGGAAGGGATCGGCAAGATCCTATGGACGCGTGGTGCGAACCATGCCAGGCTCTTGCCAGGGGTTGGATTGGAATTTCTGTACCTTGAGCCGCCTTGCCGTGACATCATCATCAAGGCGATTAAAAGCAGCAAGGAAAAGGCCTATATCCCCAGGGGAAACATCAGCGAGAGCGCCTAAGCCTTATTCTGCCATCCTTTTCAAGTTGCTCTTGAGCTGTTCCTTTTGATTTGTTGTCAAAGTCCGATAGGGCGGCATCTGTCCCGCCCCGGTTTTCCCTATCCGCTCCAGGATTTTGTTCAGGCCTGCATTATCATCCGCCTTTAAATAATCCCGAAAAGCCCCGGTCCGATCAAACGGGATCTCCGGAATTCCACGTTTGCTGGCTTCCAGACTATGACAACCCATGCACTCCCCAAACACTGTCGGCGCGGGCTGGAATTTTGTGAGAGACGGCGTTGTGGTCTTCACATTCTGGAGCTGCAGCAGGCTCTCATCCTGGAGTTTTCGGCAGTCGAAAACCGCCCAGGTATATCCGTACCCTCCGCCATTCGACAAGGCTGGCTTAAGCTTCTGAAAAAGATCCTGAGCGATCAGAGTAAAGTCGGTTCCCAGATCAAAATCAAGATTGCTCGGCACCGACAGCATATAGGGATTCAACCCCTGACTCATCGCAAAATCCCGGGTATTCACGCCCGCCAGTTCCAAAACAAACAAGAACTGCGCTGTTGTTAAAGTTTCACCCGCCAGCCGCTCATGATCTATAGGAAACAGGGTCTTTCCCTTGGGAAAAAGTTTCTGATACCGTGCCGCCTGGTAAGCGATGAACCGCTTCCTCTCCTCCTTCACTTTCTGATGCCAGGCGGGAAAGCCGGTCTCAATCACAGCCTTCCAAGCAGGAGGAAAAAACGTCGCCAGTTGCCGCGCCGCGTCCTTGTCATTCTCATAAGCCGCACACTGATTCAAAACCGCAAGCAGAGCCGGCACCATCGGCCGAAATGAAGCCTCCGTCTGCCAGCGCTGAAGGCTCGCAAAAATCTGCAGCTGCGTAACGTACTGTGTAAACGCTTCGATCCCATCCATCCCGGTATTGTTATTCGCAGGCGGCATGGGAAAATTCAACCTGGCATAAATGCCTTTTTTCGCTGGATTCAGGCGCACCGCATCATAGGCCTTCTTCTCGGCATCGGTCTTAAACCGCGCAATCGCACTTCCATAAGCATTCGGCCAGAAGTCATAAGGATCCCAAAGAGGTTTTCCATTGACCCCATGGCAGCTCTGACAATTCCCTGGGTCCTTTTGAAAGCTCGCTTCAGCCGGAGTAAACTTCAATTCCGCAAACTCAAATGCCTTCCCATTAAACGCAATCACCTCAACCGTCCGCTCGTCCCTTCCCGGATCTTCAGCAAACGCGAGCATCAGCCCGTCACCAAACAGAATCACCCGCGGGTGCTCACGATCCGCATACTGAAGACTCCCGCTGTCATGAATAAACACCGGACTTTCAAATAAAGACGGCCGCCGCGCTGCGAGAAAATCCAAAAACTCTTCATAAGACCGCAGTTCCGCCACGCGTGCCTGCAGCTCCTGCAAACTCAGGCGATCCGCAGGCAGAAAGGCACTCATATCCAAGCGATAATCCGCACCCAGACGCGGACCAAAAGCCGTAAAATCCTGAGGCTTCGCCTCCAGAAGCGTGGATAGAGCCAAAAGGGTAAGAATAAGATAACGCATGAAAGCCTCGTCGCCAGGGATTGTTATCCCTTCACTAGGCCTCGCTGGGGCTGCTGTCAATAAAAAGTGAGTGTGCGCCGAAACTTCCAGGTCACATCGTAAGGAAAGAGCAGGCCCCGCAAATCTTGCCCAGCGGAGCCCACTGTAAAGAATCTAAACTTTCCATGGAACGCCATCAAGCGCCCGCCCGGAATCCTTCCAAGCTTCAAAATAAGCAAGGGCCGCCGCTGTTTGCAACAGGGTTCATATCCCGTGCAACCGAGAAAGCAGGCGATTTCACTGAGCGGTTGAATGCGGTTGAACTAAGCCTGCTCCAGTATTCGATACCGATAAAGCGTCAGCAGAACCTCGTCAGCAAGGTCGGCCTGCAGTTCCTTCTGGATCTTCTTGCGCGTTTCGGCTGTGCTTTGCCTTCCATCGAAGGCCACCAGCAGGGGATACACCATCCCCGGCAGGGCCAGCGCATCGTATTCACTGTAGGCGGACAAGGCGACCTCGCCTGTGTCCAGCCAGCGAACGGTGACCTGCGGATTCAGTATCAAACGATCCGGCAGTTCCTCACTCCGGGAACTCTCCAGTTTTCGCAAAACATCGCGACGCTTGATCTGCCCATCCAAACCCAGGATCTTCTGAATTTCATCCGCTGTCAGACTGGAAACGATCGCATAGCAATCCCGATAGAATTCCTCTTCACGACCTGCATACTGCCGCCAAAGCCTTTCATAGAACGCGGGCGACGGCGGCTCTTCATCCAGATGCTCCTGGGTCAGGTCCTCCTGATTATAGAAGGTGACCAGCCCATCATCGAGGATATAAGCCTCATCCAGTTGCAGCATCGCATATTTGGACAGCTGTTTTTCCACAAGGTTCATATAGCCCTTGAGCGATACCCAAAAATTAAGCCCATCCTTGCCCGCCTCGTATTTGCAGTACCAGGTCGAGCACACGGCTTCGCGATAGGCCCATATCGTGCACGATCCTTCCTCGGCCGCATAATAGGGGCAGCGGAGACGCGCAGACTTTCCAAACGAAGCCTTCGCATGACTATAGATGTGCTGATCAAGCTGCGACGAGGAAACCCACCAGGGCGTTACACCAATGCGGGACGCGAGACGCTCACGCATGCGCCGCTGCCCTTCGCGCAAAGCAGGGCGTTCATCCTGCAATAAGCCGCCGACCAGATAATTCACCAGCCGCGGATGATAGGTGCAGCATTTGGTATCACTGCGGAACAGATGCTTCTGCGCGCTGCCAAGGGCCGGATCTCTGAGCGTCATACTGCAGTTGGCGCAATGGGCTTTGGATTCACGCGGAACAGTCTGGACCATGATATCGGGGAGCATGGTCTGATAGAAGGCCGGAAACTGATCATAGAGAAAAGGCATGGCATCACTCCCTTTTTCCGGGCGACCTTAACACAGCACCCGATCTTTGCCTGAACTTTTTTTCGATTAGGCAATCTCACCAGTGCAGGAGCGATCGTTCATTCCATTGAAGACCCAGGCGTGTTATGGTGGGAAACCGCTAGACATCCAAGCGGAGCTGCGAACCATGGACAAGCCCTTCGAACTTCTTCAACTCACTGGCCGTCATCTGCGGCCCGGACAAACTCAATTCCCTGACCGAACACCGGCTGATCCCGTGGTCTTTGTCGAAGGCGCGACAGGCGCCGCCATGATTTATGGAACCCAGGTGGAGGGTTCGGGCCTCACATTTCTTCGCTATCCCGATTTGAAGACTCTCCTGGCAGCTGGATCCTTTGCAAGAATGACCCGCGAGGTTTACCTGACCAACGGTCAAAGACTGGAGGGAAGGGAAGCGATCTGGGATGCTCTGCGCCTCAGCTATCATCATCTCAAAGCCTGTTTTCCACAGCTCGATACCTTCTATCACGAGCAGAAGATTAAGGCGGCCAGCGATATATACTACGGCGGGGTCGCCCTGAACCCGGACGGCACCCTTGGCGATTTCCCTGCTGATAACTGGCGCCGCCGCATTCATGCGATGGTGGAACGCGAGGACGGACGGCTCGAAATCATCGCCGAGCCTGTCTTCAACCCGATCCCTGCCAACGCCAAAACCAGCGATTATATAGGCTTTGGACTGTTGCCATCCCTTCCTGGAAATTATCTGGGTCACGCCTATGGGCCCAACTTCAAAATCGAGGGCGGTGAACTCTGGATGATCCATGAAGAGGTCTCACGGCGGGCTCTTATTCAGGGTAAACACGTCGAGATCACAGAAATCTTCGCGCGCCGCATGCTGACGCCACTTCATGCAGAAGCCGGAAGTGTTCGCCTCGTCTCCGTGGAAAGCCCTGATGGAACAATGTCACCTGACGCCTGCCGCGGACCGCTTTTGAACTACACCCAACTCCTCGAAGGCTTCCGCCCCACCCAGGTGGACGCGGGCGGAATTCATCTTGATGAAGCCCCCGGGCGGGAATTTTTTTTCCTGACAGGAAGCAGCGGAAACTTCGCGGGTGATGACTATGATGTGATCATGGCGGTTCGGGAAGGATCCGCGATTGGACCTTACCGCCTGATCACAGACTCGGATACAGGACGCTGGAAGCGCTATCTCAGAGACATTAAAAAAGCCCACGGATTGTCCTGGGCCGGTCGCGGCAGCTTCGTGCAGGATAACGACGGCGGCTGGCATCTTCTCTTCCATGCCGTGGACAAATCCATAAAACCGGAGGGCTCCTATACCGGAGCCATTCCTCCCAATACTGCGGACTACCATCGCAACCTTTATCTTCTGCCTTTGGAATTTTTTATGAACGAGACCGGCGAGCCCGATGTCTGCATCAGGAATCCTCGCATAACGCTAGCGCCTCACGCAGCGTCTCGTGCGCCCTTTGGTAAAGGACAGGATCACCGTCCTTCAAAACTTTAAGAAGCGCCTCGGCCTCGCGAATATAAACCCGGCCGAAGCCTCTATCATGCTGCGCAATGTCCCTTGCGTTATGAATGATATCCGCGAGCTTCACCGTCATGGCTTCCGGCCTCGCCCGGGCCAGATGCTCGCGATCCAAAGCTTTCCTCTGGGCCCGATTCCCATCCGAGGGTCGGGAAATATCGGTGAGGTTTTCCACGAGTTCGGCGACATCAGGACCGAAGGCGGCTTCCACCTCGTCCAGAGTCACATCGGTGTCCTCGACCACATCATGAAGATAAGCCGCGGCTATGGTGCGCTCGTCCTGGGTGACGCTCGCAACGATGGCCGCGACAGCGATGAGATGAACTTCATAGGGTTCGCCCGAGTATTTACGCCGATGATCCTTTTGCCGATGAGCCTTCTGCGCAAACTCCCGGGCCCTGGTCACAAGATCCAAACGTTCTGATCCTTTCCCGTCTTCACATCATGGCGGGCGGTGGAACCTCAGGCCCCCTGGGAGCCATACCCGACACAATATGCGGACTCAATGCCCTTTGAATATGGGCTTTTCGTGTGATGAAATCCTGAGCCATGCGAACCAGTTCGTCTTCGCTCACTTTCGAACGAATCACCTTGAAGATCTCATCCTCTTCCTTGTCCACATGCTCCTGCACGATGGACTGAAGATCCTTCATGCGATCCGTAAACATCTGGCTGCCCGCATCGATATTGCTTAGGATATCCATGACGCTGCGCATTTCATCATGCTCGCTCCAGGATTCATCAAACAGCTCCTTCACCTCGGTGAACTGCTGGCAGCGGCGGTAGACGACCTGCTCTTCAGCCTCGGAATGCGCGAGGAGGTCCAGGCGCAGCTGATAGAAAAGATCGTTCTTGTCCAAAGGCACAGCCGCTTTTTCAATCTCGTTGAAAAGAGTCCTGACCTTCAGATGATCCATTTTCAGGATATTCAGAACGCTCATTTCATCCCCAGGCTTGCCGACCGTATTGATCACCGCGCCGGCGACGCTCACGACCGCATCGCGCACCGTGCCGGCCACGCCGCTCGGCGGCAGTTCCCCGGTCATGAGCATGACATTGGCCTTTTCCACAAGGCCTTGGACCTGGCTCACCTGTTTCATCATGGAGCTTTCCACACCCGCGAAAAGCCCCATAGCCTCTTTTACATCAAGTTTGGAAACCTGCGCAATCTTATGCGCAAGGGTGCAGCACATCGCCTGATTTTGCTTCACAAGGGCATAGGCCCCCAGCTTTTCCACGACCTGGGCGCCAGAGTCCGCCATGCGCTGGGATACAAGGTCCGTGAACCCTTTGGTGAACACTTTGGGTTCGACGCGGACGCCGAAGCTGGTCATCACGGTTTCAAGCATGCGGAGATTTCTCTCGTCCTCGTCTGCGATTTTTTTCATGATCTCCTCACCCTCTTTGATATTGGGAAGGAGACCGCGCAGCATGCTATTCCATTGCACAACCGCTCGTTGGCGCCATTCGATGTCGGCCAGCTCGCTGGCCAGGGCCAGTCGTTTGTTCTGTTCTGATAGTGACTTCATAAGAGATCCTCCATGTTGGGAACATGTCGGCTTTACTATAGGCGGGTCCCAAGGGTGCGTGCACCAGTCGAATTCTGATTTCGGCGAAAACAGCCATTTTATGTTAGAATTATTCTCCAGCAACTATCACAGAAGGAGCCCCGCTTTGGATCCAGCATTTCTGCAGCTTGCATACATCAGCCGTGCCACGGAACCCTTCGAAGAGGACGAGCTTTTTCAACTGATCGACCACTCGCAAAAAAGCAACAAGGCCCGGGGACTGTCGGGCATGCTCGTCTATAATTCAGGCTATTTTCTGCAGCTTTTGGAAGGTCCCGCCCCGACGGTGGAGGCATTGATGGAAAAGATCGGCCGCGATCCCCGGCATGTGGAGATCAAGCGGGTCTTTGAAAAGCGTGGGGCTCAGCCGATCTTCGGCAGCTGGTATATGGCTTACAAAAATCTTTCCACCTTCAAGCCAGCCCTGCGCCAACGCGTGGAGGCCCTGATCGTGCAGCTGGCCGGCAAACCGAAGGTGGAGTCGCCCGAAGAGTTCATGAAAGTCCTGCAGATGATGCGGCAGGAATTTTAATTCCTATTCCGCAGGACTGTAATCGTTTTCGTGCGCCTTGCGCGATAGAGTCAGGTCCTGAAAGGCCGGTGCTTCACCAATGGCGCCAGCCCTCCACACCGTTCCATCCTGCGGAAGGATCCGGATGGCAAACTCCAGATGACTCATGATAGAGCTGCCGCGTGCTGCCACCTCCACCGCCTGGATCTCCGCCTTCCCAAGCCCTGGTCCCAAAGCTCGAATACCTGGCTTGCAACCGACCCTGGCCAGGAGTCGTGATGCCTGATCACGTTGCGCTTCATACGGTGCATAGGTGATAGCGGCGTCCAGCAGCGCCTGAGAAAAATACCCTGGGCAGCTTGGGTTATAGGTGCGACCGACAGCGGTCAGCTGCCTGGCAGAATTATTGCACCAGGGTTAGCGCGTTGTGTTTGACTGCTTTCACGGAAAGAGAGGAAATAATGACACTTTCAGCTAAAAACATCCTGGGTCAGGAACACGATCATAGCGAAGGCCCTATTGCAAAAACGATTGAAGAGCAAACCGCCCGTTTGCCTTCGGACCTTTTCCTTTGGGCCGCTGTGGGTTCGATCGCAGCGTCGGCCATCTTCCAGCTCCGCGGCCGCAAACAGACCAGTAATTTCATTGGCCAGTGGGCTCCCACGCTCCTTATTCTTGGCCTTTATAATAAGCTGGTGAAAGTTGCAGGCTCGGATCAGTATTCGCAATGAAGCATTCGGTCCGCAAGGGATAGGGCGTTGGATCGCGCCAACGCCCGCAGCCTTTAAAGGCTCAATTCAAAGCGGCTGACGCGGTGATAGCCGAAATCCGCCACATAGAGAGTATTGCCCTGAATCGCCACGCTCATCGCGGTGGAGCTGATGGCTCCTTCCACCTGCTGTGACGACTCATCAGCATACCGGGGTGTGATGCCGGTCCACTTGGTCAGATAGCGGCCTGTCTTGCGATCCAGCACGACGAACTGATAGTTCTGCAGAATCACGATGTAATCCTCACTGACCGCAAAATCCTGCGCATAACCGAATTCATCTTTGGCAGTTTGCTGAATGAAGTTCAGCTTTCTGAGGCTGTGACCTTCCAGATCGAGCACTTCGAAATACTGATTGCTGCTCTCAAAGCCCTGATTATCATAAGCCAGCACCCAGATCTCTTGGCCGCTGACCCTAAAGCCTTTGACGGTGTAAGGCAGGGTGAATTTTCTTTGATACTGACCATTGTGATCAAAGACGGCAATCGAGTTTTCATAATAGGAAAGGACATAGAGCGAAGTGCTGCTGGCCTCAAGCTGCACAGGAAGTTCGATCATGTCGGCCGGGATGCGCTGCGACTGGACCAGTTCGCCTGCAGCATTATAAAGATCAAGCGTTGGATTTTCGAGACCCGACAGGGTTGCCGTGTTGCCGCTACCATACGGGGCGATATCCTGCAGGGGACGGCTGATGGCCTGCCTGTCGAGCTTCTGCTCCGCGCTGCTATATTTGAAGAGGGCGGCTTCCTGATAGTCAGCAATGAAAAGTACGTCGTTTTGAATATTCAACTGGCGCGGCCAGCGGAATTCCTGCGTTCCAAACGAACCGAGGGCTTTCACCTGATAGGACACTTCGAAGGGATAGACCTGCTCGGTGCGGAAGCCTTTAACGTCTTCGGCCTCGATTTTCAGCTGCACGGAAGTTTCCGGGTACAGTAGCGCGGTATCTATGAAGACGGACAGTCCCTGGGTGGTCACGGGCTTGCCATTGATTGTGGCAGTGAACTTTTTCCATTCGTGAATATTCGAATCGGCGAAGGCGATGATTTCATAACCGGCCAGGCGTGGGCTATTACCGTTCTGACGATAGGGGCGGGGACCGATCTGGTAGGTATAAAGACGACCATCATTATCATCGACCAGAGTTTTGCCCGCGACCACATATTCAAGTTTGAAGCGCAGTTCAGTCGAGCGGGGCGGTGTCAGAGGAATGCGGAAGGTCCAGTCGTTGCCGCTGACATAACGGGCCGCGACGCGTTCCACAGTTCCCTGGTCCCTTTGAAATTGAACGATGATTTGCTTTTCGGGCGCAATGTTTTTGACCTTCAGGCCGCCTTCAAACCAAAAGCCGCTGGCATCCTCTTTGGTTCCGGTGCGGGTCAGGAAAATGTCGCGGTTCGCGAAGTTGCCGATCAGATGATTGTTCTGCACGTCCCAGATGGTCTGACCGTTGACCTTGATATAGGCGGCATATTCAACCGTATTCACATGCTGGGCAGGAAGATTCACATCCACGCCCCATTTTTCACGACCCGCATCCAGGCTGCCTTCATAGACGGCCTTTGCGGTTTGACTCGTCTTCCAATCATCGACGGTCCAGACGACACCGGCTTCGGTGAATGAGCCTGAGCCCTTGCTGACAGCAAGGTCAATCCAGAAAGAATAAGAAGGCGGCTGAAAACGGCTGGACGGCGGTACGCGCATCCAAAGGCCATCACCCAGACGGCTGACGCTCGCGCTGCTGCGGGGCGCTTCCTGAAGGGTGGAGGCCGAATCCTGCTGACGGCCGCAGGCGCTGATCAACGACTGGCTGAGTATAAGAGAGAAGAGAATTTTCTTAAGCATGAGTCTTTCCTCGCTGAATAGAAATCAATTCAGGGTGAAATGAAAGTTTTTGCCGAAGTCGGAATCGTAAGCCATGCAGGAGCGTCCTGCGTAATACTCATAGCCGCTGTTTTCAAACCAAAGGGTCAGTTCCTTGCCTTCAGGCAAAGTTACGAGGACATCCTGCTGTCCGCGGCGGCTCCAGTAGATGGGGTAGGTGATGGTCTGAGCGGGCACAGGCTTGCCATCCACAAAAAGTTTCGGCGTCACATCCCACGAAGCGGAACCATGGTAACCGCCGGTGCGGCAGGTGGTGGCGCGGTCGAGGTCATAGTGCAGACGAACGGGTTGTCCGGCTTTCAGATTACCATTCTGCAGGACATTCCAGCGGCCGGTGAAGGTCAGGTTGGGAATATCGTCAAGGCGATGGATCGTATAGGAATAATTTTGATTCTGATTGGAATCCCACTGCACGCAGCCATTCACATCCGAAGCCTTGAACCACACTTCCAGACGCTTGCCATCGGGAATCAGGACATTGGCAGGAGCAGTATAAGGAAACTGCGTGCCGCGGCCTTCGATCAGATCAAGGGCCAAGGGAGCTTCGCCGTCGATGGCAAGGAAAGCCTGGACAGTCCAGTCTTCCACGCCGCTGCTGTTTTTTCCGCGGCATTGAGAAAGTCGGATGGGATCGTATTCGATCGTCAGGTTTTGTCCCGACAGCACAACGCCTTCCGTCACAGCACTGCCGTTCGCTGCAAAACGCAGAGTGGTGGGCGCGATGCGATCGGCTTCCGTAGCGTGAGCCAGAGATCCGACAGCCAGGCAGGTCAGAAGCAAAACGGGCGAGAGCTTGTGTGTTGTCATGCGAGTCTTCCTCAAAGGGCTAGTGGATTATTGCGAAGTCCACTTGGCTATACCGGGAGCCCCAGGGAAGGTCAATGTTGTTTTATTACATATTTTGCGGTATTTGTGACTATTATGACGTGGTTTATGTAGTTTTTCTACAAACAGGAACGAAAGCCGGGCTCCTGCTGAGTTCGGCAAAGTTCGGAGAGTGGATCAACGCTTCACAACGCTGTCATCAAAGTGTTGGTACGCTTTGACGAAGCGTTTTTTATCCCAGCCTTTCAGCACAAGATCGGGTCCGCCCGGTTTGGCGAAGCGGAAGACTGGAAGCGAACTGTAACCCATGCGTCTCATCAGCCGCAGGTCATCGGCTTTGACAATGACCACCCGATCGCCCCGCAGCCGCGCCTCGCGCTCCACCACAGGTTTGGCCTCGCGACAGGGTTCGCATTCATCCGTCGAAAACATATAGATGGTCGGCTCCTTCGCTTGCGTCGCGGGTCGGTACTCATGGATCGTCATGGTTTCGGTTGGGGTGGAGGCGCACCCGATCAGGCAGGACAGCAGAAGCAGATGTTTCATGGGGCTTCTCCGGTACAGTTATAAAGTTTATAACCGCGGGGGCAGCTGTGTCTTAATGTGGCAGCCGGCCCTTTGATATAGGAGAAGTCGATGCAAGGCGTTTGCCATTTGCGACAAAACGCATTTCCTGGTTTGCGCGGCGGCCCGGACATAGGGCCCGGACACCCACGAAACCTTGAGACTGTCATTTTTTGACGAGAAGGTTCAATTTTGGATCGAATTTGCCATTCACACCAAGTCGCAATCCACCGCGAGGACCGCGAACAACTTCCAGCTTGCAGCCGGGCTCATTGAAAGCCCGTAGAAGATCAGCCACGGCCTTGCAGGATGTATCCGCACGGACCTTGAAGGTCACGAGCCCCTGGGCTGTTTGAATATGCACGGTATCCACGCTGGTCCCGGCCGATACCGAATCGTCCACCCATTCGTCCCTGTTTTCCCGACCTTTAATCAAAGTCTCCAGCTGGGAAACCCAGCCTTCCTTGAGTTTTGCCAAAGCCAACCTCGTCCATGGTATGATGAAACATTTCAGTTCCATCATACATGAAATCAAGGATATTGGGGATGTCGCGTCGGGAGATAACGTTGCCGATTGATCTCGTCAATTTGCCCATTCAGCGTGAAAAAATCATAAAGCACGCCGACCAAA
The DNA here is from genome assembly GCF_035712445.1 of Oligoflexus sp. NCBI lineage: Bacteria > Pseudomonadati > Bdellovibrionota > Oligoflexia > Oligoflexales > Oligoflexaceae > Oligoflexus > Oligoflexus sp. The sequence goes on from NZ_DASTAT010000100.1 coordinate 101,832, forward strand.
AACAGGCCGCCCGAAATCAGATAGAGAAAACCCGAGATCCATTTGCCCATGACAAAACGATGAACGCCGAAGACGCCGAGGAAGGTCAAGAGCAGCCACATGATATTGTAATCCAGCGGACCTTCCTGATACTTCCGATCCGCCTGTCGATCCATCGAGGGGATCAGAAAGACGTCAATGAGCCAGCCGACCCCCAGGAGCCCCAGCGTAAAAAACCAGATCGTGCCCGTGATTTGTTTGCCGTAGTAAAAGCGATGGGCGCCGGTGAAGCCGAAAATCCAAAGCAAATAACCGAAGAGTATGCTGTGTGTGTTGTTCTGGACCCGCATGATGAAACTCCTGAGTGGGAGGGCTGGGGATCTGCTCCCCAGCGCGCGGGTGGGATTCAGGTTGTGGCCCCACCCCAAAGATCGAGTGCGCTTTTATCCGAACGCTCATGAACAAAAGGTTTTTTCTTGATCAGCGTCGGTTTTTCCATATCGTCCGGCCTCAGCGTATCAAACTGATGCGGGAACTCCCGTTCTATCATGACAAGGCCTTTGATGGCCAGAGCCTTGAGCAAATCAGGCCCAGCCACGTAGAGCACATCCGCGATCTGAATGTGCCGTCTTTCTTCAATCGCCTGGGCTATCCTGGACTCCAGAGGATTTTCGGTCGACAGGGATATGCTGATGGTCTTTTTGCTCAATGCATGGTTCCTTTCGCCAGAGAAGTGCACACCGTATTGGAGTTGCCAAAGTCTGCGATCAGATAGGTTCCGGGATCAGCCGCCAATTCGATGATCTTGCGGTAACCCAGAGCGGCTGATTTCATCGCCAGTTCCCGCGGCACATAGACGAAAGATACGTTATGGTGGTCCGCAAACTTTTTGGCGATATCCTGAATCGGCGAGTAAATCGAACCGCCACCCGTGACAGCAATGCGGAGGTCATCCGTTTCGAGTGAATCGAGCAGCGAGCGAACGTGTGGCTTTAAAGTTTCATTCGCGTACTGTTCCAGCACCTGATCGGCAATATCCTTCAGCTCGGAACTGGGAATAATTCCCTTGTTGCTGTTCAGATTCGGAACCTTGGCCTCATGATAGGAACGATAGAGCCACTCATCGTAAATCTGATCATTGCCCGCCGCCGAATCCGGTTCCCGTATGGCGTAATCGTTGAGCAGACGCCGTCTGAATTCCTTGACCGCATGCCGGATGCCGGTCTTCATCGAGTGAATCGAGTTCTTGATCGGCTGCCCGTCTTCCCGCAGAAGAACGGATTCCACCGTGCCGTAGCCGATGGATATGGTGAGCAGCTTGCCAGGAATCGACAGTTCATGCTTGATACCCACCGCATGTCCGATGGACTCACGGAAGGACACGACGCGTTTGATCGAGATGCTTTTGCGACCGGCGGGTTCTTCCCAGGACAGCTGGCGACCGTTATAGGTCGCGGCGAGTTTCATGTTCTGTTCAAACGTGAGATCGGGAAAACCACAGGCCAGATTGATGGAACCTGTGACTCCGGCGTGCATGGCCGAGGACACGACCAGGAGTTCAAACTCCCGCTCCTCGACGGAAAGATTCAGCGCCTTAGACGAACGGAGCTGCTGCGTGCGCACCAGATTGCCCACCGCTACATATTCATTCTCATAAATGAATTGACAGGAATCCCCGTCAGATTCGAGAAAGCTTTTATCAGAGAGACGTGCAATTAACGAGGGAAAGCTGACAACGTTTACAAAACTTTCCATGCTGGACCCTTCTGTGTGCATTTTACGACCAAATTCATCCGGCTTCGATAGATGAAGTCTAAGCAGAGTGCAATCACATTCATGGAAAATTTTTTGAAGGAAATTCGTGACACGAAAAATTATGCAGAAGCGGGACGCGGGGCGCCCCTTGCCGGAGAGGCAAGGGGACCTTGATTATTTCGCAGCCGCTGTGACTGTCAATTTCGGAAAGGTGGTGGTGGGCTGGCAAAGTTTGATCGTGACGTTCTGATCTTCACTCAGTTCGAGCACGAGGTTTCCAGGTGTTTCGTTCAGCTCACCGAATTTGTTGAGCGTGCGTGTTTCCTGGTTCCATACCAGAGCGTTGCCATCACGGCTGCCGATATCGAGTTTTTTCCAGCCCGCGTCGGCAAACTTGAAGATTTTTTGACCTGCGCGCATCGCGACGGTGGCACCCAGGCAGGAATCATCCAAAGGCTCCAGTTCGTAGGCGGCATCCACCGACCAGGAGTTGAAGCTGCCCATCAGGTAAACCGGGTATTCCGGCAATTCAGCCTGGGCTGTTTTTCCGGTTTCGCGGGTGAAACTGATATCAGCCAAAACTTCCTTGTCTTCGCACGCGGCGGGCAGAATAAAGGCAGCCGAGCGGCCCGGCAGGGTCGGTTCGGTCGATGAACGGGGACGCAGCACGGACTGATCCGCCTTCACTTCGAAGCGGCGGCCGCTCATCAGTTCCACATAGCAGCCGGCTTTCAGGCTGGGGAATTTCAGGTTCTTAAGAGCCAGAGCCTCTTCGCCGGAATAAAGAATCGCCAGAGCCTGATCACCGCGATCGACGAAGAGAAGATCATTCCGCTCGCAGTTGTCACAGAAATCCTTGCCCTGGAAGCGATCGGAATAAGGCAGACGACCGGCTTCCTGACGGAAACGGTTGGCGGCCAGTACGACTTTTTCCTTATAATCCGCACCTGCGTTCACTTTTACATTCTCATCCGAACCGTAGACCAGAACACGGCCATCGGTCGCGGTCAGCATATAGGCATGACCCAGCATCGCCTGCTGATAGTTCTTGATGATGAACATATCGCCGACCACAGAGTCGTGAATACGAGAGAAGCGAATCGCCTGCTTCAGGTTCTTATGGAAGCGTTCAGCGCTGAAGTCATTCAGCGTGAAGGAGGATTCCGCCTTGCTTGCGCCTTCCGGATAAAGAGCCACCTGCCAGTTTTTGTTGTTACCGGCTTTCAGGGATTTTTCCAGAGCGCTGCGGCGGAGCTTTTGCAGGTTTTCCTCACCGCGACCATAAAGATCGAAGCTTTCATCAAAGACTGTCGTATACATGTAGGTGTCGAGCAGGAAGAAGTCCGTCACATCCATGTTCTGACGGTAGAGGTTGGCAATATCCGCTTTGCTGGTAGCCATTTCACCGTAAACATAGAGCGGCTTTTGCAGAACATTCACGCCATCGACAACAAGGTCTTCACCCTGCAGGCGATCTTTCAGCTGTGTGACGAGACCCGAGAAATACTCCTGGGGAATGTGCTTCACAGCATCCAGACGGAAACCATCGATGCCGAGGCGCACCATTTTTTCCAGAAGGTCCACATGGGTTCCCTGCACCACGCTGCTGCGTTTATCGAGCGAGGGAAGGCCGGGGTACCACTTCACGGCGACTTTTTCGAGGCTGTCCCATTCATTTTGATAGATGGGATGCTTGTCGGCCGTCAGCTCATAGTAGTAGGAACGTACGATGAGCGCGCCCTTGCCAAAGAGCGAGGTGAAGGTGCTTTTGAAGCTGCTGTTGCTTGCGCAGTCCACCGCCTGGCCGAACTGGGTACAGCTGGGGTAGTCCCCTTTCCAGCTGATGGTCACGCCCTGATCGCGGGTCAGGCGTTCCAGGTCGGAATACATCCACGGCATCACCTTACGGACGAAAGCCGTTTCATAAACCATGCGACTGTCCTGATCTCTCAGAACGTCCTGGCTGCTCTGTCCCCGTTCCTTCAAAAAGGCTGTGAACTTTTTATAAAGCGCGCGATCCGGTGAATAGAAATATTCGATCTCATTCACATCGCCGGCCAGGACTTCGAACTTATAACGCACATGGTCCAGGAAGATGTCATAGTTCAAAAAGTCTTCGGGCTGGTAAAGGTTGCTATAGCGCAAAGGATCCTGAGGCGCGACGCGCAGAGGATCGGCCATGTGGTTCAGGACCACGTCGGCAATCACGCGCAGCCCGCGGTCATGAGCGCCTTTCACGAGCTTCCGCAGTTCCTCTTCGGTACCCAGTTTGTTTTCGAAGACGCGGTGATCGAGCGGCTGATAGAGTTCCCACCAGATGCCGTACTGATTCAGAGTTTTTTGGGGGGGCGAGATCTGAATGATGGAATATCCAGCATCCTTCAGTTCGTCCAGCTGCTCATAAATATAGTTATAGGACATATTGAAGGCCTGAAGTATGGTTTCTTCATCCTTGGATTCAGACGCCGTTTTCTGCTTCTGAATAAAATCAAGTCCCGACCAATCGATGGCGCGGTCAGCACCATAGAGCGTCTTCACTTCATTGACGCCTGGGGCCACGACCTGACCGGATCCATTGATATCATCTTTTTTGCCGATGCTGGTCTTGATGCCTTTGCTGTCCGGCACGGTTTCACCGAGCGCAAACGACGTTTCCTGCGGCGGTTTAGGGCTGCAGTCAGGGTCTGTCTCGGCATCGCAGACAGGAGGCAGCGGCGCATCTTTGGACGTGCGCTCGCCTTTTTTGTGAATCCAGGAGCAGCCCCCGGCGATGTTGCCGATGAGCAGGGCATGAACGAGGAGTTGCGAGTATTTCATGGATGAATCCTTCTATTAAAGCGCAAGTTGCGTTTGGAGTTGAAGGGACCAATCCTTCTGATCCACATAGGTCCCGTCCTTCTCGCCCACGGCCGTATCCACAGCCAGGGCCGCGCCCAGGTTCAGGCTCTCGCTCAGCTGATAGCGTCCACCGACTTCCAGACTGCCGTGCGCCGCCGTCTCGGCATTCAGTGTGCTGGCCTTATGAAAGGCCGCTGTTTGATAGCCGATGGCGCTGTCGAGGGTGAACGCGGATCCGATGGGAACTTCGGAGAAGAGTTCAAGGCTATAAGCATCATGAAGATCCGTATCGACCGCATGGAAATTCAGAACGGCCACTTCAAATCCGACCAGCGCCGGCAGAAGATTGCGCGTGCTGCCGAAGACGGAGTAACGATCCGCTTTCTGAATGTCGACGCCATTGATGGCCTTTTTATAGCCATCCGCGATCGAAAGACCCAGCTCGGTGCCGGCTTCCGGATGAAAGGCGACGCTGGCAACGCCCTGACGCACATGACGGGAGCTGCGATCGACGTCACCGTCGAACGACTCGTCTTCCTGGTTGATGATGGTCAAATTTTGTTGATAAGCGAAGGTCACGAGGGGCGAAAGCTGAAAGCTGACCCAGGGATTCAGGCCATAGAGACGAACATCGCTCCGCTTTTGAATAGGCGCGCTGACGTTTACATTGGTGCTTTCCAGATTCAAACCGAGCGACCACGCACCCATGGTCAGGAGCTTGCTTGCGACCCGCAGATCATAACGCTCTTCGTCCGCTTCACGACGGTCCGCCGTATTATCTTCTGTCAGATAAAGGTGATGAATGCTGAGAGAGGCCGCAAGGGACTGAGGACGAATGGAATCATACGAAGCCGCATGGCGTTGCGCGGGTTGAAAGAAGCCGGAATTCCGGGTCTCCTCCGCCTGTGCCACACCTGTCAAGGCCAGTAAGGCGCACAAAGAGCGTTTCATGTCATCTCCAAGAGAGGTTAGTCGACGTCCCGGAGTAGACAGAAAGTGTGAATATTTATTGCCAGTCTTGTCGTAAAATTACATCAGATTGGAAAATTTGTTTTCCATGATGGTTAGAAATTCTAACGCTTAAGGTTAATTTCAGCAGGAAAGGTTAATAATTTTCGATGAAGTGTCCTTGTAATAAAACGACAAAGACGATGCGTCAATGAAGCTCCTGCACCCGGCTCTTCCTGAGGTCCCGTTCCTGGTGCGCCCATTTTTTCACGGTGTCGACCAGCGGTTTAAAGCCGATGGGTTTGGTGAGAAAGCCGTCAAATTCTGAGGAGTGAAGCACCCGATGCCGCTCCTCATGAAAGGCATGGGCCGTGAGTGCGAGAATGGGTTTGGCGAAGTGCAGTCTGCGCAGCTCCAGAGTTGCCTTATACCCATCAAGAAGAGGCAGCTGCAGATCCATAAGGATAAGGTCGATGGATTTTTCCAGAGCCAGGGATATCGCGTGAACCCCATCATTGGCACAGAACACAGTGCCACCCGCAAGCTCAAGCATGCTGCGGACCATAAGCTGAACATCAGGGCTGTCTTCGACCAAAAGCACGCTGACGCCCTGCAGCTCGCTGTGTTCAAGCCGGGGAGACTTGGGCTGCGTCGCGAGGACGAGTCCATCGCCGACAGCGCGCATATTGATGCAGACGCGAAAGGTACTGCCGCTTCCGACTTCGCTTTCCAAAAGACTCACATCTCCACCCAGAGCCTGGGCCAGACGCCGCGAAAGATAGAGCCCAAGACCTATGCCTCCAAACTTCCGCGCATCGGACGCATCCGCCTGGGAAAAGGGCTTGAAGAGGGAAAAATAAGACGAAGCGGGAATGCCGCAGCCGGAATCCTGAACATCGAACTGCAAAAGCCAGGGCGTCTCGGCATCCGGGCCGGGCACTGCGGAAGCCTCGATCGTGATGCCGCCGCGTTCGGTAAATTTGATGGCGTTGCTTAGGATATTCAAAAGGATCTGCCGCAGGCGCGTGGTGTCGGTGAGGATGGTCGGGGGAATATTTTTCTTCCAGATCAGATTGAGCGAAAGGCCCTTGGCCTCGGCCTTGGGCTGCATGCTGTCGACCAGCTGCCTCACTTCGATTTCCGGCTGACTGGGAGCCAGGGCGATCACCATCTGTCCGGCTTCCACCCGTGAAATATCGAGGATATCGTCGATCAGCTGCAGAAGATGCTCGCCGTTGCGTTTGATCGCCCGCAGTGGATGACTCAGGGAAGGATCCCTTTCCTTTTCAGCGAGGGCCAGCTCGCTATAGCCAAGGATCACGGCCAGAGGCGTCCGCATCTCATGGCTCATGTTCGCCAGGAATTGGCTTTTGGCGAGGCTCGCCTGCTCGGCCTTTTCCTTGGCGTGAATCAACTCGCCTTCAATGCGCGTTTGGCTGGTGATGTCGCTCAGAATGCTGCGAACCAGCACCTCGCCCGTTTCATCCTCGTGCCAGGCCACGCTCTCGATCTGCCCATAAAAAGGCTCGCTGCTCTGGGTCATCAGGCGCAGTTTGCAGGTCTGCTTTTCACTTTTGCCAATCACATCCTGAAGATGCCTTTGGAAGATTTCCCGATAGCCATCATAAATGAAGTCGTAGAAGACCGAGCCGATCAGCTGAATGCGATCCTTTTGCAGGCTCGCGGCTCCCTTCAGATTGATCTCGCGGATCACAGCGTCGCGGGTCATGGTCAGGTACCCCACCGGCGCGAAGTCGTAAAGGTCGCCGTAGCGCTTCGCCGCCTGTTTGAGTCGATATTCTGCGTGCCGCAGCTCTTCGTTCTGCAGCTCAAGTTCGATCCTCTGCGTTTGCAGCTCATGGATCAAACGCTTCATATCCATCATGCCGACCAGCTTGCTGTGGTGAGCTTCTTTACGATTCATGCATGTGACTCAACTTTGTGAACGATCAAAAGATAGTGGGGCATCGCCTGCAAAAAATTGACTTCCGAGATGCTTACATCGGCAGTGATCGCATGCTCCAGGCGCCCTTGCAAGCGGATTTTTCCGGTCCAGCTGCGATTCTCATGCTGTGGGATTCCGTGAATGACCAGTTCGTTGAGAGTCGAGGTATGAACGTCAGCTGGCCTCATGTTCAGATGCGTGCAGAATTCCAGATTGGCGAATACCACTTTTTTGTTTCGATCGTAAACAAGAAGCCCGCTGGGGATTTTCTCGCAGATGGCGCGGTACATGGCGGCCCGGGTCTCCAGTCTATTCTGCTCTGTGATATCGGAAAAGCCGATCACAACGCCGTCGATGACATTTTCGGCTGTTTTATAGGGTGTAATACGCATGAATAAAGTGCGATTGTCCTTCAGCTCCACAATGCGTTCAATCGGAGCCAGAATATGCAGGACTTCCTCGGCATCCTGCAGCACTCTGTCGTACTTCATCTGCGTGGCGAAATCACCCAAAGAGCGGCCAATGTCCGAAGGGATCAGATTGAATATCCTGGTGGCCGAACGCGAATAGCGGGTGATCAAAAGGTAGCGGTTCAGAAAGATCGTCGCGATGCTGGAACTCGACAGAAAATTATCCAGGTCATTGTTCGCGGTCGAAAGCTCCTCGATCTTGATCTGCAGCTCGGTGTTTAGGGTCACCAGCTCCTCGTTGACCGCCTGCAGTTCCTCCTTGGCCGTTTCCAGCTCTTCATTGGAACTTTGCAGCTCTTCGTTCGAACTCTGGAGTTCCTCGTTCATCGACTTCAGTTCTTCATTCGAAGTTTCCAGCTGCTCGACCAGCGCCTGCATATGTTCACGGGTGAAAAGAAGCTCGCGTTCCAGATTCTGGGTGTGCTCGTCGATGCGCCTCTGATCGAGCTGGATCACATTCTCGGCCGTCAGGGGTTCGACATGCGTCGCCTCGAAGCTGACCATGATGAGTCTTTGCTGAAAGGAACTTTCGGTGACCGGACGGGCCACGATATCCACGCTCAGGAGATCGTGCGGGCGCTTGACCTTCACATCCTTGAAACGCACCGGTTCCTGATGGCTGACGACTCTTTGAAAGCAGCGGCTGAGTTCCAGTTTGATTTCGTCGCGGGCCATGGTGAAGATGTTCATATGCGCTTCGCCCTGGGCCGTTTCCAAAAAATCCGACATGCGGCCGTGGACGAAAAGTATGTCGCCCGCGCTATCACAGATGAGACTCGGCGGGACATAGGACGTCATCAGAAAACCCTGGCTCAGGTCCCGGATCGAGGGCCGCCTTTGCAGGCTCAGGTCCGCCCGCGCGCGTTCGGTTGGCAAAGGTCGCGACATGGATCGCGCTTCGATATCAGCAGCCCGCGAGGTCGAGCCGGTGCTCTTCCTTTCAAAGAACTTCCACTTTTTATCCAGCGGCGTGAAAAGGCCGCTCGCGTCGCCGGTGGTTTCCGAACTGCCGAGGAAGAGGAAACCGGAAGGATTCAACGCATAATGAAAGATGCGCAGGAGCTTTTGCTGCAGGACGGGTTCCAGATAGATCATGAGATTGCGGCAGCTGATAAAATCCACCTTGGAAAAGGGCGGATCGCGCACGACATTGTGCACGGCAAAGATGATCCGTTCCTTGATCTCGGGTTTGACCTTGTATTCATGCACGCCTTCATAAAAAAAGTTCTTCAGGCGCTCGGCGGAAACTTCGCTGGCTATGCTCTTCGGATAGCGCCCTTCCCGGGCTATGTCTATGGCGTCCTTATCAATGTCGGAGGCGAAGATCCGCAGATCCACCGGGTTTTCGAGACCTTCGCAGGCCTCCATGAGGCAGATCGCGATCGAATACACCTCCTCGCCTGTCGAGCAGCCGGGAACCCAGATCCGAAGGCTGCCTTCCTGGGCCGCATTCTGGATCAGTGGGGCGATGACAAGGTCTTTCAAAACGTCAAAGGCATCGTGATCGCGAAAAAAGCTCGTGACACCGATCAGTATCTCCTTGAGCAGCCTTTCCCGCTCCAGGCTCTCCGTTTCCAGCAGTCGAATATAGTTCGATAGGGAATCGACCTTTTGGGCGATCATGCGCCTTTCAATGCGACGCCGCAGAGTATTTTTTTTATAGAGCGTGAAGTCATGACCGCTGTGCGCCCGCAGAAGGCTCACGATCTTTTGCAGTTCGACGCTGGTGGAATGCGAGATGACCACCGGCTCCGCTTCCGGCACGAGCCTCCCCTGATTGTTGATCCAGTGGAGGATATGCTGGGGAATTTCGAGAGGACGCGAGACGAGGTCGGCGATCTTCACATTGAAGGGGTCGCCGCCAGTTTCAAGGTCCTCCGGCTCGGCTTCCTGTACGATCACAAGGCCGCCTTCCTCCTTGATCCTTTTCATCCCCTGCAAGGCTTCCTGACCCGTGCCGGCCAGAATCACCGCGATGCTGCGTTCTTTTTGATCTGCAGCCAGAGACTGCAGAAAAGCATCGGCTGACATCGGGCGCTCGGCATTCCGTGTCAAAGTATTTCCCTGGAGGAGCACCTCATGATCGGGCGGTATGATATAAACATGATCCGCCACGACCGGCAGCTCCTTGTCCACGGGCAGCATGGACATGCTCGTGTGGAATTGCATAAGCCTTTCGCGAGGGGGAACGCTCGATGCGTCACAGGATAGAAGCAGGAAGACGACCAATCCGCGGCCGCTCGGCATGTGACTCAGGATGTGCTCCAGCACGACAAGGCTGGATGCGGTCGAACTGAGACAGATGTAGGATTGCGGCTTGGGGGTCAAATGCGGGCCTTGCGGATCTTGAGATTCCATCCTGTCCTCATGCGTCGAACTGTTAGGATGCAGCACCTGGGAAAGGCTCCATTGTAAGCATCGCTTACGAAGAGAGGTACTGCTTTTTCAATCCAGATCGCCAACCTTGCGTTGCACAGGTGGACAGCGATCCAGAATCTGTCGAATGAGTTGGATATGCACTTCCGTGCTGTCGATCTGCTTTTGATATTTGTGGGCGGCCAGAGTCTGATTCAACTCCTCGGCCCTCTGCATGAGGCGGCGGGTGAGCGCAATTTTTTCATCCAAAGCGCGAACGGCACTCCAAAGAGCGGTATGCAAAGCCTTATCCTGTCCCTCAGGAATAATGTAGGGCGAAAAGGCATAAGATTCGTGCTGCGGCATGTCGCAAAACGAAAAAGTTTCAGGCCTCGTTATGACCTCGCGACTCGGCTTAAGATCCGTCGTCATAGCTGGGGCTGGATCCTTGCTCAGAGTCAGAAGAGCAGCCGCGATGTCCTTGTGAGAGAGCAGAAAGTCGGGATGCACCTGCTGCAAAGCATGCCGCGGCATGTCATGAAAGGGCGTATCGGCGGGGTCCTGGATGATGACGCGACCACCTTCTTTTCGGATCGCGAGGAGTCCATCAGTGCCGTCATCCAGATATCCCGACAGCAGAACGCCGATCACCGCGGGTCCGAAGGCTGCGGCGGCTGAGCGAAAGAGGGGATCTATGGCTGGCCGGCAGCGATTCACATGTAGCCCGCGATGCAAAAGGATGCGGTTTTTATGGATGACCATGTGGTGATCGGGTGGCGCGACATAGATGTGCCGCGGCATCAGGAATTCCTGAGTCTGGGGATGTTTGGCTGGAATGCCGCTTGTGGACTCCAGGAGCATAGGCAATACGCTACGCGCGTCGGGATGAAAATGAATGACGACACAGATGGGCACAGGAAAATGCGCGGGTAATCCGCGCATGATCTCCATCACAGACGGGATGGCTCCCGCTGATCCGCCAATCACGATAAGTCTGGGTCGTGTCATGTCTTTACCCTTGCCTCGTGTCGTGAGGCGCTCCTTTCGTTTTTGGTATGCATGGATCATTCCTGTTCCATGGCACAGCGATTGCTTTGTCTCAGCCGGCACATCTGCAAAATCAGGAGGACGATCATGCCACGTTCGAAGAAAAATCAGGAAACCGAAGTCAGTATCGACGCGATTGAACTTCTTCAGGATCAGCATCGTGAAGTCGAAGAGCTCTTTGAAGAGCTGGAAAATACCTCGTCGCGCGCCATGAAAACCCGGCTTCAGCTGGTGCAGAAATTGGCAGTCGCCATCGAGGCCCATGCTCAGATCGAAGAAAAAATATTCTATCCAGCCGGCCGCGAAGTGGATGAGGGCATGACGCTGGAAGCTTACGAAGAGCACAGCGTGGTCCGCCACCTTATCGAAAAGCTGAAGCAAACAGAGGCGGATGATGAAGTCTTCATGGCCCGCGTCACGGTTCTGAAGGAAATGATCGAGCATCACGTCGAGGAGGAGGAAGGCGAATACTTCCCTAAACTTGCTAAAAAATTCGGCAATAAAAAATTATCGGCGCTCGGCATGGAACTTCAGGAAGCCTATGATGAGGCCACCGAGCAGCTGCAGCAGGATATGCAGGGTCGAGCACCTGCAGCGTCGCGGAAAAAGTCTGCTCCAGCTGATATGCATGCCTGAGCCTGTAAAAAGCTGACAGACATCCGCGATCTCAGGCGCGGGTGTCTGCCCCCTGTATCTTTTTTCGTGCATCCAAAAAAAAGAAGCGCCCGGATCGGAATAAGACCCTGGCGCCTGGGATATTGGGGTATAAAGGAGGATCGAGTCTCCTTATTGGGCGAGACGCTCGGAGGTCGACAGCACTGAGCCCTTGCCGATGAATCCGCGAGCTTCTGCGCTGCCGGTCTGTGAAGTGGTCGAGCTGAAAATTTTGGCCTGAACTTCGATCGTATGAACACCAGAAGTCAAGTTATCCGTCAGGAAGTTGAAGGATGCCGCGTTCATGGTGCTCAGGAGGAGCGAGAGCTCTTCATCAAGAAATTCACATTCGCTGGCCAGGATGGTGCCGTCGCCATTCGCATCGGTACAGCT